>JAFZHY010000017.1 GCA_017554615.1 Clostridia bacterium | reverse complement strand
CGAAGAGTTTTAAAACAAGAAATTTTGTTTCAGATAAAGAAATATCAAGGATAATACTTTTGTATATCTGAAGAGATTTCTGCAATATGAAACATAATTTATATTTTAAAACCATATGGTGTTCGAGTACTACTGCACTAACCAAAATATTTTTAGAGTTTAGTGATGATGATGACAGTGAGAACATTTATTATCCTTTGTCTTACATTCTTTTGATAAACACTCTTCATTTTCATCTTCAAGTTCTAAAGTTGCATGGTGTATATCATATTGATAAAGTTTTTCTTTTACTTCTTTTTTTATAACTTTAAAATCATTTGATGTAACTATATGCATGGTAGCATAGTTATTTACTCCGTCCATACTCCATATGTGCATATGATGAACATTAATAACTCCGTTAATTTCCAAAATTTCTTTTCTTATATTTTCACATTCTAAATTATGAGGTGTTTTTTCTAAAAATACCTCTATTATCTTTTTAAAACTTTTTATGGAATTATAGAATATAAAAACTGCAACCCCTATGGACATTAAAGGGTCTAAAACTGTAATTTTTGTAAACTTCATTATAACTGCACCGATTAGCACCACTGCCCAGCCTGACACATCCTCTAACATATGAAGATTTACTGCCCTTTGATTAAGAGAACTTCCCCCATGGGTAACAAACGCACCGGCAGCGTTTACTATCAGACCGATAACAGCAAAAATAATCATTCCCTCATAGTTTATTTCTTTAGGGTATACTAATCTTAAACCTGCATTTATTATAACTATAACTGAGCCTTGTATAAGTATTAAAGTAGTAATAAGCCCTCCTAAAAGCGAATATCTTAAATATCCGTAAGTGTACTTTTCATCAGGCTGTTTTCTGCTCTTTTTTTCAAGAAAATAGGATAAACCGATGCTTAGTGCATCCCCTAAATCATGAACAGAATCTGATATAACAGCAACACTTCCCGTATATATCCCCCCGAAAAACTCAAAAACTGAAAATATCAGGTTTAATATAAATGCTGTAAAAATATTTTTTACTTCTTTCATATATCCTCCTTGTTTTTTAACATATAAACCCTGTTTAGTTTTATAATATCAATTATATAAAAATAATTCAACATAGAATTTTATAAAATATACGAATATTATGACGAAGAAACAATAACAAATTTTTTAAAAACCATTGACAATATATAAGTTTATATGTTAAAATAATCGATAAGTTAAAAACGCTAAGAGGCGGAATAGTAAGTGAATTCTTTTTTTAAAGAGAGATGCTGTTTGGTGGAAAGCATTAAAAAAGTTTTACTGAACTCACCGCGGAGCGGCTGCTGTGAATTTATTAGTAGTGGCAGACGGGCACTCCCGTAACAGAGTTAAGATGTGTTGGCATCTAAAGTGCATCCCTTAGGATGAAGAAGAGTGGTACCGCGGAAACGAAGGAGAACTTTGCGTTTTCGTCTCTTTGAATAAAGCAGAGAGACGGGAGCGTTTTTTTGTTTTATACCACTTATATACATATAATTTTGAGAGGAGTTTTATCAAAATGAAAAACATTAATATTTCTGATATTACACTTAAAAAACTTTCTTATGAAAGAGAAGTTTCTCTTTTATTTCGTGAAAAAACCAGTGTTGCAGCCTGTGCAGACAGTATCGGTGCAGACGTTATAGAACTTGCGCCAATTAAAAATTTAAGAGAAGATACTATTATTTATAAAACCATTGCAAATAATGTTGAAAACGCTCATCTTGCCATTCCTGCAGGTTTTTCTTCGGAAGAAATTAAAAATGCCTGGGAATGTATAAAAGATGCTAAAAAACCACGTTTGCAGATTGAACTTCCTGTATCAACCGTACAGATGGAATATACATATCATATAAAAGCAGATAAGATGACTTTAAAAATCGGCGAACTTGTAAAATGCGCCAAAGAATTTTGTGATGATGTTGAATTTTGCGCACTTGATGCTACAAGAGCAGATATTGACTTTCTTATCAGTGCAGTAAAAGAAGCAGAAAATAACGGTGCCACATTAGTTACACTGTGCGACGATGCCGGAATTTCTCTTCCTGAAGAAATAGGAAGCCTTACTAAAAAGATTAAAAGCGAAATATCAATACCGCTATATGTTCAGGTATCAGACCGTATCAATATGGGTGTTGCATCAGGTATATGCGCAATTACAAACGGTGCAGACGGTCTTAAATGCGCTATGGCAGGAAATGATATAATGCTTACAGGCGAAATTGCAGATGCTATAAATGTTTGCTCATCTCAACTTGATTTAAAAACTAACCTTAACAACACTAAAATTCACTCAAGCATAGAAGATATGCTTTCATCAATAAAAAGTGAAGTTTATGAAATAAAAAATGAAGTCAGTGAAAAGAAAAAGATTTTACTTGATGCTGACAGTACACTTAAAGAAGTTACCCATGCTACACGCATTTTAGGTTACGACCTTTCTGAATATGACTGTGGGAATGTGCATAAAGCACTTATGAAGGTTTTAGAAAAGAAAGATGCAGTAGGAGCAAAAGAACTTGAAGCGTTGATTGCAGGATATGCTATGCAGGCACCAAGTTCATATCATCTTGAAAACTATACTACAACAAGTGGAAACATTACAGGCTCAATGACTCAGGTTACTCTAAAGAGTGGCGATGAGGTTATGTGTGGCGTAAGTGTTGGCGACGGACCTATTGATTCGGCTTTTCGTGCTATTGAACAATGCGTGGGCCATCATTACGAACTTGACGATTTTGAAGTTCATTCTGTAACAGAGGGTAAAGAAGCGTTAGGCTCTGCCCTTGTAAGACTTAGAAATAACGGAAAATTATATTCAGGAAACGGTATTTCTGACGATATTGTTGCTGCAAGTATAAGAGCATATATCAACGCTCTTAACAAGATAGTATTTGAGGAGGCATAAAATGAAAATTGTATTTTCAACAAAAAATGTAAACCGTGCATCTTTTCTTGATGTATGCCAGTATGCATATGAATACGGTTTTGCAGGGTTTGAAATATATGATGCCATTAAGGAACGCACTCAGCATCACGACAGTATCTTAAGAAGAGACCGTGTTGCCGATGCAAGAAGAAAACTTATCAACAGAAACATTCATGTTAGCGCTCTTCGTATGCCTTGCCCTGTTGAAGATGAGAATACAACATCTTCGCTTATTTCAAAATATGTGGATATGGCAAAGGAATCAGGTATTCCAAATGTTATAGTAAGAGTTATGGAAGACACTCCTTTTGAAATATTATCAGAAAAGTTATCCCCTGCTATTAAAAAAGCAGAAAATCAGGATGTTTTAATTCTTTTTGAAACAGTAGGTTTTCTTGCAAACACCGAAAAGGTGCTTGATATTATAAACTATTTTTCCAGCGCTGCAATAGGCGTATCCTGGAATTTAAGAGGTACATATTTTGATGCTTTGGAAACTGCAGAAACCACTATAAAAACTCTTGGCGCATATATTAAATATGTAAGACTTGGAGATATGAAAGATTCAAAAACAGTTCTTATCGGCGAGGGAGAATTACCTGTTGAAAAACTTATAAACGCTCTTTCTTCTCTTAACTACGAAGGGTTTATCTGTGCTGCATGGAACGAAGAAATCAATGATGCAGATATAGTTCTTACACACTTTGCAAATTATATTTCATCACTTAAAAGGGAAAAGAAAAATTTTGACCATGCATATTTTAACCGTGCAAAAACAGGAACATATGTCTGGAAAAAATATGACCTTGTTGATGCAACATTTTCAGATGTTTTAGATACTATGGCAGAAAATTATCCTGACCAATATGCATTTAAATATCCGACTTTGGATTACACAAGAACATATGAACAGTTCAGACGCGATGTTGACGAATGTGCTGCTGCGCTTATCTCTCTTGGAGTAAAGGCAGGAGACCATGTTGCAGTATGGGCTACCAATATTCCTGAATGGTTTATTACATTCTGGGCAACTACAAAAATCGGAGCAGTTTTAGTAACTGTAAATACTGCTTATAAAATTCACGAAATAGAATATTTATTAAAACAGTCAGATACTCATACTCTTATAATGATAGAGTACTGTAAAGATATTAACTATAAAGAAATTATACAGACCTTGTGTCCTGAACTTAAAAACTTAACTCCTGGAAAACCTTTATATTCTAAAAATCTTCCGTTTTTAAGAAATGTTGTTACTGCAGGGTTTTCAATGGATGGATGCTTAACATGGGAAAAGATGCTTTCACGCGCATCACTTATTCCAAGAGAAGAAGTAAGAAGAAGAGCATCACTTGTTAAACCTGATGATGTATGTAATATGCAGTATACATCAGGAACAACAGGCTTTCCTAAAGGGGTTATGCTTACCCACAGAAATATTGTAAACAACGGTAAAATAATCGGCGACAGAATGGACTTATCAACTGCAGACCGTATGATGATTCAGGTGCCTATGTTCCACTGTTTCGGAATGGTTTTATCTATGACATCAATGATGACTCACGGGGGTACTCTTTGCCCTATTCCGTATTTCTCGCCTAAGTCTTCCCTGTCTTGTGTTAATGATGAGCATATTACCTGTTTTAACGGAGTTCCTACCATGTTTATTGCAATGTTTGCTCATCCTGATTTTAGTAAAACTGATTTTTCATATATGAGAACAGGAATTATGGCAGGTGCAAACTGCCCTGCTGACCTTATGAGACGCGCTGCCGACGAAATGAATATGAAAGAGATTATTTCGGTTTACGGTCAGACAGAGGCTTCCCCCGGCTGTACAATGGGCGAAGTAAATGAAGATATTGACCACCGTGTTGAAACTGTCGGAAGCCCGTTCCCTGGTGTTGAATGTAAGGTTATTGACCCTGAAACAGGAGAAGAGATGCCTGACGGAGAAAGTGGAGAGTTTGTAGCAAGAGGCTTTAACATAATGAAGGGGTATTACAAAATGCCTGAAGCAACAAGTCAGGCTATTGATAAAGACGGTTGGCTTCATTCAGGGGATATCTGTCTTAGAACTTCTGACGGTTATTACAAGGTAACAGGAAGATTAAAGGATATGATTATCCGTGGCGGAGAAAACTTATATCCTCGTGAAATTGAAGAATTTTACTTAACTAACCCTAAGGTAAAAGATGTTCAGGTAGTAGGCGTTCCTGACGAAAGATACGGAGAGGAATGTTGCGCCTGGATAATACTTCACAAAGGAGAGACTGCCGACGAAAATGAAATGAAAGAATTTGGTAATATGTCTATTGCAAGACATAAAGTTCCTAAATACTTTGTTTTCGTAAAAGAGTTCCCTATGAATGCTGCAGGAAAAATTCTAAAATATAAAATGCGCGATGAATCGGTAGAAATATTAGGACTAAAAAAATAATATATTTAATTTTAAAAAAGTATTGACATATTTTTTTATAAAGAGTATAATACTACTGAATTTGAATATCTCAAAAAAAGACTGTGACGAAGACGGTCGGGCAGTAATGCTTACAGAGAGTTGCCGATTGGTGCAAGGCAATAGCAGAACTTTCCAATGACTTATCACTTCTGAGTCGAAGGACCGAAAGCAAAGGATGCAAGTAGACTCCTTCCGTATTGCTGCGTAAAGGCAAAGGGCTTGACAGAGTCCGGTAAGCGACGGATAAATTTTTCCGTAATTTGAGTGGTACCGCGGGTTTTATCAACTCGTCTCAAAGTAATTTGAGACGGGTTTTTTTAATAAAGTTTATAATCTTTTTTTAAAAAGGAGTTGTAAAATAAATGGAATACAGTTTAAAAGAGGTTGCAGGAAGAATTAAAGACTTAAGAGAGGCTAAAGGATACTCCCCAGAAGAACTTGCAAAACTAACAGGCGTGTCTTTGGAAGACTACCTTGTATTAGAGCAGGGAGAAACTGATTTTAGTTTTACATTTATTTATAAATGTGCCAAAGCATGTAATGTTGAAGTTGTTGATATTTTAGAGGGAACAAGTTCAACACTTACTTCTTTTGCTATTACAAGAAAAGGAGAAGGTCTTAAAATTTTAAAAAGCCATGGCGTTGTGTATAACAACTTAGCGCCTAAATTCAAAGAAAAACTTGCAGAACCTTTCTTAGTTAAATTCCCTTATATCGCCGAAGAACAAAATGCTCCTATAAAACTAAGTTCTCATAACGGTCAGGAATTTGATGTTATCGTTAAGGGTTCACTTAAAGTGCAGGTTGGAGACCATATTGATATTTTAAACGAGGGCGACTCTATTTTTTACAACAGTATTATTCCTCACGGTATGATTGCAGTAAGCGAGGGCGGATGTGAATTTCACGCAGTTGTTTTAAACCCTCAGGACGGACATTTTAGCGAAGAATATCCTGAAACTCCTTATATTGAAACCAAAACAGAAGTTAAAGAAAACTCATCTCATACTGTTGCTGATAATTTTATAGAATCTTTCTATGATAAAAAAGGTGTATTTAACGGAGTTAAATTTAAAAATGAAGATAAATTCAACTTTGCTTTTGACTGTGTTGATGCTATTGCAAAGAAAAACCCTGATAAGTTAGCAATGATGTGGGTTGCAAATGATAAATCAGACAGAAAATTTACTTTCAGCGATATGAAGAAATACTCTGCAAAAACTGCAAACTATTTTGAATCGCTCGGTATTAAAAAAGGCGATAAAGTAATGCTTGTATTAAAACGCCATTATCAGTTCTGGTTCTGTATGCTTGCACTTCATAAAATAGGTGCTATTGCTATTCCTGCAACAAATCAGTTGGTAGAACACGATTTTTCTTACAGATACAAGGCTGCAGGGGTTAAAGCGATTGTTTGTACTGCTGACGGAGATGTTTCATACGAGGCAGAAAAGGCATCAAAAGAATTTGACTCTATGATTAAGATTCTTGTTGGCGGACAAAGAGACGGATGGAATGATTATAATACTGAAATGGAACGTTTCAGCACTCATTATAAAAGAAATGAAAACACTCCTTGCGGCGATGACCCTATGCTTATGATATTTACATCAGGCACAACAGGTTATCCGCGTATTGCGACACATTCATATAAATATGCGTTAGGCCACTACCCTACTGCTAAACATTGGCACAATGTAAAACGCGACGGTCTTCACTTTACCATCTCTGATACAGGCTGGGGTAAAGCGCTATGGGGTAAACTTTACGGTCAATGGCTATGTGAAGCAGGAATATTTACATATGATTTTGACAGATTTAGTTCAGAAGATATTTTACCTTTATTTAAAAAATATAATATAACAACATTCTGCGCTCCGCCTACTATGTACAGATTCTTTATTAAAGAAGATTTATCAAAATACGATTTATCTTCAATAGAATATGCTACAACTGCAGGAGAAGCATTAAACCCTGAAGTGTTTAATCAGTTCAAAAAAGCCACAGGACTAACAATTATGGAAGGTTTCGGGCAGACTGAAACTACTCTTTCTATTGCAAACTTTGTAGGCTCAAAACCAAAAATCGGCTCAATGGGAAGACCAAGCCCACTTTATGACGTAGTTTTATTAGATGCTGACGGTAACGAATGTAAAACTGGTGATACAGGGGAAATCTGCATACGCACAAAAGACGGTGCACCATGCGGACTCTTTACAGGATATTACTTAGATGAAGAAAAAACAAACGAAGCTTGGCACGACGGATATTATCACACAGGGGATCAGGCAACAATGGACGAAGACGGATACCTTTGGTATGTAGGCCGTATTGATGATGTTATTAAATCATCAGGCTACCGTATCGGCCCGTTTGAAATAGAAAGCGTAATTATGGAACTTCCATATGTTTTAGAATGTGCCATAACTCCTGTTCCTGACGAAGTAAGAGGTCAGATTGTTAAAGCCACAATAGTTCTTACTAAAGGAAATACACCGTCTGATGAACTTAAAAAAGAAATTCAGGAATATGTTAAGACTCATACTGCTCCTTACAAATATCCAAGAATTGTAGAATTTGTAGATGAACTTCCAAAAACTATAAGCGGTAAAGTAAGGCGTGTAGAAATAAGAAATAAAGATTTACAGAAATAATTAGCAGAAGAGATGTTAAAAAAGTCTGGAACGCAAAAAGTTAATAATAGCAATTATTTCAATACTTATAATCTATTGAAATGATATTAACAAGGTAAAGATTTTTAAAAATAAAAATCTTTGATATTTAAAACTTTTTGCTATGAACAAACTTAGCCGCTCGACGTACCTTTGTACGCCTTCGGGTAACCCAAAGCAAAGCTTTGGCTAAGTTTGTCCATTCCAAACATTTTTACCTATCTCTCAAGAAAGAAACTAAGGGCTGTTTAAAAAGTTAACAAATTTTAAACAGCCCATTTATTGTTATCTGATTTTCTTTAAAACTCCTTTACAACCTCTTAAAATATCATTATAACAGGTATCAAAATCTCCCGTATACCATGGGTCAGAAACTTCCTTATCCTCCCCTGCCCAATTTAAAAGGAGTGATATTTTATTATCCGTATCCTCTTCTATGATATATTTAATGTTTCTTAAATTGTTTTTATCCATTAATATTATATAATCAAAATTTTTATAATCTTCCTTTGTCATCTTTCTTGCAGTTTTTAAGTCGCATAAAATACCGTGTTCTTTTAATTTTCTTTTTGCAGGGGGATAGACAGGGTTTCCTATTTCTTCACTGCTGGTTGCCCTTGATTCAATATAAAAATCTTCTTTAAAATCTTTTACAAGATTCTTCATTATAAATTCAGCCATTGGGCTTCTGCAGATATTTCCATGACATACAAACAATATTTTTATCATATTAACCACCTTTTTTATATTATAGTATTTTATTATTTTAATTTATGTGTTATAATGAAATTAAGGAGGCATTATTTATGCATATTTTCATTCACATTTTAGAGCATTCTTTTATAGACTCAGTTAAAATACTTCCGTTTATTTTTCTTGTTTATTTAATTATAGAATATATTGAGCATAAAAACAACACCCATTTAAGCCATACTCTTATGAAGTCAGGAAAACTTGGAGGAGTTTTTGGCGGAATACTCGGAAGCATACCCCAATGCGGTTTTTCCGTTATTGCATCTGATTTATATTCAAAAAGGGCAATAACTTTAGGAACAATGCTTGCAATTTTTATTGCAACAAGTGATGAGGCAATTCCTATCATTCTATCCGAGCCTTCAAAAGCACATTTTGTTATCTTAGTTATTTTAATTAAAGTTATAATTGCTATTATCTTTGGAACATTGATTGATTTTATATTAAATAAAAAGGATAAAAACATCTGCGAAGAAAAAGACCATCACCATCATTTTCACGGAAACTGTGAAGATTGCCAGGGTGGAATTTTAAAAACTGCCTTTATCCACACAATTAAAATATTTATTTTCTTATTTGTTGCAACCTTTGTTTTAACATACATAATTGAAATTTTCGGCGAAGATAAGTTTTCCTATCTTTTATTAAAAAATTCCTATCTTCAGCCTTTTATTTCTTCACTTATAGGTCTTATTCCAAACTGTGCGGCGTCAGTTATTTTAACCAAGAGTTTTTTAGAAGGTGCAATAAGTTTCGGCTCTTTGATAGCAGGGCTAGCCTCTGGTGCTGGGGTAGGTCTTTTAGTTCTTTATAAACGAAATAAAAATTTAACAGAAAATATTAAAATTACCCTTGTTCTTTACTTAATAGGTGCATTCAGCGGTCTTTTAATACAAATTCTTTTATAAAAAAAGCCTTTCTTTTAATAAACAGGATATAAAAATCTTGATTATTTAAAGAAAGGCATTTTTAAATTCTATTCAAAAAATAAATGCTCAATAAGTATTTTAAGCCCCATAACCACTAAAATAATTCCACCGAAAATTTCTGCTTTTGACTTATATTTTATTCCAAAAATATTACCTATTTTAACGCCAAACATAGATAATACAAATGTGGTTACGCCGATTATGGTTATTGCAGGAATAATTTTTACATCTAAAAATGAAAATGTAACGCCTACAGCCAGAGCATCAATACTTGTTGCTATTGCTAAAACAAGCATATTTTTAAATGACAGCGAAGAATCGTTTTCACACTCGTTTTCCTTTGATTCTTTAATCATATTTATACCTATAAGCGAAAGAAGTATAAATGCAACCCAATGGTCAAAAGCCATTATGTACCCTTTAAAAGCATTGCCGAGCAGGTACCCAACAAAAGGCATAAGCGCTTGGAAACTTCCAAAATAAAGGCCCACAATCACAGGTGCTTTAATATTTAATTTTTTAATAGATAACCCTTTGCAGACTGATACTGCAAAGGCATCCATTGATAAGGCTATACCTATTATGAAAAATTCAAATAAACTCATTTTATTCAACCCTTAAAAAAATAACTTTTTACATTATATACCAATAACTTAAAATAGTCAACCGATAAATGCTTCAATATATTCTAAATCTATATTATTATGAAGAGAAAGATTTATTCCGTTTGCAATGATTTTTGATAAGTTTTCAATAAGTCGATCTATTTCTTTCGGCGTTACAAAAAAGTCTTTTTCAAAATTATTTTTATCACTGGGAGAAACGACTGATACAAGGTCTACAACAGTTGGAACACCAATGGCTATAACAGGAATTCCCAGACTGTTTTTACTAATTTCCTTACGGTTATTCCCCACCCCTGAGCCGGGGTTTATGCCTGTATCGGTAATCTGTATAGTTGTTGCAATTCTTTTAGGCGAAGATGATGCAAGAGCATCTATTACAAACACTAAATCAGGATTTACCTTTTTACAAACTGCAGATATTATATCGTTTGTTTCTATTCCTGTTATACCTAAAACACTTGGAGAAATAGCACTTACAGGCATAATATCATCATCAATATGCTCAGGCATATATTCTTTTAAGTGCCTTGTTACCATAACTTTTGATATAACCTGAGGGCCTAATGCATCAGAGGTTATATTCCTGTTTCCAAGACCTACTATTAAGATTGTTTTATACGATATAGTTTTTAAAATATTCAAAAGTTCTTCTTTTAATACATAACTTGCGTTTTTTATAAGAGCAGGGTCAGAAAGTTTAAAATCTTCGCTCTCTAAGGTAATATATTTCCCAACAGGTTTTTTTATAACCTGGGATGTTCTTTCGTCTAAAATTTCTACGCTTTGTATAATTATATTATCCTTTTTGTTCTTTGAAGATAATATTTTATCTTTTATATCAGCGCTTTTTAAAAACAATTCCCTTGCCTCTAATGCTAAGTCTGTTCGCATACTCATAAAGAAACCTCCGAAATAAATAATAGAATTATCAATTAACCTTTAATAATCATATTTTGTCTTCTTTTAGTAAAAAATATAAAAAAATTGATAGAAAAAACTTGACATTTTAATAGTTTGATATTATAATAGTCTTTGCAAGTTTATCGGATAGTCGGAGGTGAGTAATTTGCCAAACATTAAATCAGCTAAAAAAAGAGTTAAAGTTATTGAAACTAAAACACTTAGAAATCAGATGCTTAAATCAAACTTAAAAACTATTATCAAAAAGTTTGAAGTTGCTGTTAACGGTAACGATAAAGCTAAAGCAACTGAAGCATTGAAAGCAGCGGTTAAAAGAATTGACCAGGCAGTTGCAAAAGGTATTTTAAAGAAAAATACTGCAAGCAGAAAAAAATCTCAGTTAGCATGTAAGCTTAACAAGATGTCTGTTTAATCTTTATCTATATGATTTCTAAGGCGTGTAAGTAATTGACACGCCTTTTTTGTGTTATATAAAAACTTATTGACTTTTTCATAAAAAAAAGGTAAAATATTCCTATAAAAAAGTTAATGGAGGTATTTACTATGGCTAACAAATATGCCGGTACACAAACTGAAAAAAATCTTGAGGCTGCATTTAGCGGCGAGTCTCAGGCAAGAAACAAATATACATATTTTGCTTCTAAAGCAAAAAAAGAAGGCTTCGAACAAATTGCTGCATTATTCTTAAAAACTGCAGAAAATGAAAAAGAACACGCTAAAATGTGGTTTAAAGAATTAGAAGGCATTGGAAACACTGCCGAAAACTTAGTTGAAGCTGCCAATGGCGAAAATTATGAATGGACAGATATGTATGCAGGTTTTGCAGAAACTGCAGAAAAAGAAGGGTTTAAAGAACTTGCTCATAAATTCCGTCTTGTTGCTGCTATTGAAAAGCATCACGAAGAAAGATACAGAGCACTTCTTAAAAATGTAGAAATGCAGGAAGTATTTAAAAAGAGCGAAGTAAAAGTATGGGAATGCAGAAACTGCGGACATATCATAGTTGGAACAGAAGCTCCTGAAATCTGCCCTACATGCGACCACCCTAAAGCATATTTTGAAATTCACGCAGAAAACTACTAATTAAAATTAACAAAAGCCTGAAACGATTAAACTCGTTTCAGGCTTTTTTGTTTTTATCCACAAACTGCCAAAGGCAATATAACTGCAAATAAAACTAAGTTTTAATACATTCCCATTCCTCCACCTGGCATCTGTGGCACTGGTGCTTCAGGCTGTGGAATATCTGCAACAAGGCTTTCGGTAGTAAGTACCATTGACGCAACTGATGCGGCATTCTGCAGTGCTGACCTTGTAACTTTTGTAGGGTCAACAATACCTGCTTCAATCATATTAACATACTCTTCTTTTAACGCATTAAAGCCTATATTAACATCTTTTGATAAAATCTTTTCAATAATAACTGAGCCTTCAAGCCCTGCATTTTTGGCAATCTGTTTAACAGGCTCTTCCAATGCTTTTAAAACTATCATAACGCCTGTTTTTTCATCGCCATCAGTTTCTTCAAGCAACTGTTTAACTTTTGGTATAGCGTTTATAAGCGCTGTTCCACCACCTGCAACGATACCTTCTTCAACTGCTGCTTTAGTTGCTGCAAGTGCATCTTCTATTCTTAATTTCATTTCTTTCATTTCAGTTTCAGTAGCAGCACCAACTTTGATAACTGCAACGCCACCTGCAAGTTTTGCAAGTCTTTCCTGTAATTTTTCTTTATCAAATTCAGAAGTTGTTTCTTCTATCTGACCTTTAATCTGAGCAATTCTTGCCTGAATATCAGAAGAATTTCCGTTACCGTTAACAATTATTGTATTTTCTTTCTGAACTTTTATCTGTCCTGCTCTTCCTAACTGGTCAAGAGTTGTTTCTTTAAGGTCTAAGCCTAATTCTTCAGATATAACCTGACCGCCTGTTAAAATTGCTATATCCTGAAGCATTTCTTTTCTTCTGTCGCCAAAGCCAGGTGCTTTAACGCCGACTACTATAAATGTTCCTCTTAATCTGTTAACAATAAGAGTAGAAAGTGCTTCCCCTTCAATATCTTCTGCAACTATAACAAGTTTTTTACCCTGCTGAACGATTTGTTCTAAAAGCGGTAAAATGTCCTGAATATTTGAAATTTTCTTATCTGTAATTAAAACTAAAGCATCATCTATAACTGCTTCCATTTTTTCAGTATCAGTTACCATATAAGGAGAGATATAGCCTCTGTCAAACTGCATACCTTCTACAACATCAGAATATGTTTCTGCTGTTTTTGATTCTTCAACAGTAATAACACCGTCTGTTGAAACTTTTTCCATTGCTTCTGCAATTAAAGTTCCCACTTCTTCGTCTGCTGCAGAAATAGCAGCAACTCTTGCTATATCATCTTTACCGTTAACTTTTTTAGAATTGTTAACGATTTCTTTAATTGCTGTGTCAACTGCTTTCTGGATACCTTTTTTAACAATCATAGGGTTGGCACCTGCAGCAATATTTTTAAGACCTTCTCTTACCAATGCCTGAGCAAGGACTGTCGCAGTAGTAGTTCCATCCCCTGCTACATCATTTGTTTTGGTTGCAACTTCTTTAACAAGCTGTGCACCCATATTTTCAAACGGGTCTTCAAGTTCAACTTCTTTGGCAATAGTTACACCGTCATTAGTAATAAGAGGTGCGCCGAATTTCTTTTCGAGTACAACATTTCTTCCTTTAGGGCCTAATGTTATTTTAACAGTATCAGCCAACTGGTTAATACCTGATTCTAATTTTTTTCTCGCTTCTTCTCCGTAGCAAATCTGTTTAGCCATATTTTAATACCTCCTTTTAAAATTCCACTTTTGCTAATATATCAGACTGTTTAACAATAGTATATTCTTCTTTGTCAAGTTTAACTTCTGTTCCTGCATATTTGTTGATAATAACTTTATCGCCAACTTCAACAAACATTGTTACTTCTTTTCCGTCTACTATTCCGCCAGGACCTACTGCAATTACTTCTGCCATTTGTGGCTTTTCCTTTGCGTTTCCTGGTAAAACAATTCCGCTTTGTGTTGTTTCTTCTGTTTCTACCATCTTAATAACAACCTTATCAAGATATGGTTTTAATGTTTTCATAATCAATGCCTCCTATTGTATATAAATAATTATTTTTAAATTTTTAGCACTCTTTTGTTACGAGTGCCAATATATATAATACCCAATATTTACCACTATTTCAAGGTGTAAAAATAAGGGTATGTTTTAATAATCTTTATTTTTTTAAAATTACCCTTGATTTTCTTTCATTTTCTTTTAAAAACTCTCATTTTCTTAAAAATACTTAACTATATCTTCTGTTTTTCTCTTTGGCACATGAAAATTATTATTTTCATCAAGATAATACTTAACACTATCCTCCATATCAAACACGAACGACTCCTGATTAGGATAGCCTAAGGCTATAACTGTATGAATTTTCATAGTATCGGGAATGTTAAATATTTTTTCTACTTCTTCTCTTAAAACAGAGCCTATAATACAAGATGAAATACCCATACTTTCTGCTAAAAGCACAATATTTTCTTCAGCATATGAAGCGTCATTATCTGCATCTTTTCTTATATTTAAATCAGTAAGAACGATTATATATGCTCTTGGAGCATCCTCTTTAGTTGGCACACCATACGGTGTTGTATACCCTGCCCACCTTAAATGAGGGAACAAAAGGTCGCAGAATTTGGAAGAATCAACCACTATAAATTTAACAGGCTGAAGATTCCCTCCTGACGGAGCAAGACGCCCTGCCTCAACCATCAACTTAAGTTTTTCTCTTTCAACAGGTATATTTTTAAAACTTCTTATAGTTCTTCGTCTTTTAATTATATCAAAAATTTCCATTTTTTATACCTCTTAATATCTTTTATAAACTGATTTTACATCAATGGTTTTACCACTTTTCTCATCGATAGTAAATACACATCCGTTTATCATAGGAGAAATATCAGACCATGAGAATTTCCCTTTTTCTCCGTCTTTAAACCTTGCTATGGCTATTTCTTTTTCAAGGCCTATAACAGAGTTTTCTGCCCCTGTCATACCGACATCAGTTATATACCCTGTTCCGCCTTTTAAAATTCTTAAGTCATTAGTCTGCACGTGAGTATGTGTGCCAAAAAGGGCTGTAATCTCTGCGTCCATATAATACGCCAATGCTTGTTTCTCGCTTGTTGCTTCTGCATGAAAATCGACAATTATATTTAAAGTGTCATACTTTCTTTTAATGTTGTCAACTGCTTTTTTTAAAACAATAAAAGGGTTTGAGACTTCCTTTTCTATATATACATTTCCCATTATGTTTATAACTGCAATTTTAAAATCGTCCTTTTCAATAACTGTAACCCCGTCCCCAGGTAAGTCAGGGTTAAAATTAAGAGGTCTTACAATTTTTTTAGAACATTCAAGCATATTATATAAATCTTTTTTATCAAATGCGTGGTTTCCTAAAGTTAAACAGTCTGCCCCTGCGTCAAGAAGCATATACGCATACTTTTCGGTTATACCGTTACCCGTTGTAGCATTTTCTGCATTCACTATTGTAAAATCAATATTATATTCTTTTTTTAATGCTTCCAAATGGGAAAATATAAGTTCTCTTCCGCATCTGCCAACCACGTCGCCTATTACAAGTATATTTTTCATTTCTTTCTTCTTTCTTAGTATTTTTTTAATTTATTATACAGTATTTTAAGCATTTTTTCAACAAAAAAAGGAACTTAAACATTAAAAGTTAAGTTCCCTTTTTTTTAACTTTTAGTTATTAAAAAACTTATCGTGAATTACTTCAACTGCTTTTTCGGCATTCTTTTCATTGATTAAAACACTTACTTTGATTTCAGATGTTGAAATCATATGGATATTTATCTGGGCATCGTATAATGCTTCAAACATTTTTGCGGCAACGCCAGGGTTTGAAGCCATACCTGCGCCAACGATAGAAACTTTTGAAATATCGCTTCTTGATTTAACTTCTTTTGCACCTAAAAGTTCAAGATTTTCGTTTATTACTTTAACTGCTTCGTCAAGTTGGTCCATACATACTGTAAAGGAAATATCCTTTGTATTATCTCTTCCTATTGACTGTAAAATTATATCAACGCTTATATTGTTTTTTGCAAGAAGGTCAAACACTCTGTATGCTTTCCCCGGTTCATCAGGAATACCCATAATAGATATTCTTGCAACATCATTATCTCTCGCTACACCTCTAACTAACATCTTTTCCACAAGCCCAACCTCCTTAACCTTGGTTCCATCTACTTTTTCAAAACTTGATTTAACTTCCATATTAACATTGTATTTTTTTGCAAGTTCTACCGAACGGTTATGCAGAACATTTGCACCAAGCGATGCAAGTTCAAGCATTTCATCATATGATATATCATTAAGTTTCTTAGCGTTTTTAACTATTCTTGGGTCGGTGGTATACACACCGTCAACATCTGTATAAATTTCGCATACATCTGCTTTGATTGCTGCTGCTATTGCAACTGCTGTTGTGTCTGAACCGCCTCTTCCCAAAGTTGTGATATCGTTATATTCATTAACACCCTGGAAACCTGCTACAACTACAATTTTCTTCTTGTCAAGTTCGCTTAAGATTCTTTCTGTCTGAATATTTTTAAGCCTTGCTTTCTGGTTGTTACTGTCAGTAATCATGGCAACCTGCCAACCTGTAAGTGATATTACAGGATAACCCATTTTTTCCAAAGCCATTGCAAGTAATGAAATAGTTATCTGTTCACCTGTTGATAAAAGAACGTCCATTTCTCTTCTTGAGGCTTTATCGTTGATTTCTCTTGCTTTTTCTATTAAATCATCAGTTGTATCGCCCATAGCAGAAACAACAACTACAACATCATTGCCTTCGTTATATGTGTCTGCAATTCTGCCGGCAACATTAAATATTTTCTTTGCGTCGGCAACGGATGAACCACCGAATTTCTGAACTACAATTCCCATTTAAATCCTCCTTATTTAATTACCTTTATTTTCTTTATTACAGGCATATCTTTTAAAATGCTCTCTAATTCCCCTGTTACAATACACGGTGTGATAATACCGAACTCGTTATCTACTGCCTCGATTATTTCCACATCACCGAATATTTTTTCTATCTGAACTTTATCAGGCTCACCCTTTATTCTTACAAGATATGATGCACGGTTTTCATCATATGACGCGATAAAATCAGAATCTGCCGCTTCCCAGAAATATTTTTCAGATTTTGATTTATTTCTTACAGCATCTAAAATATCCGCAACAACAGCACTTGCAGTTGGAAGTTTACCTGCTCCTCTTCCGTAGAATAAAACATCGTCTACTGCATTGCCATTAACCATTACACCGTTAAACACACCGTCAATTCCTGCTAAAGGATGGTCGCAATATAATATAGACGGTTCAACAGAAGAATAAACCTTACCCGAAATAATTTCGGAAGCGCCGATAAGTTTAATAACGCCATCCATAACTTCTGCATATTTAACATCTGTTTCAGTGATATCTGTAATACCCTTTGTGTTGATTTTAGCATAGTCAACATTTTTCCCGTAAACTAATGATGTTAAAATTGCTATTTTTCTACAGGCATCATGGCCTTCAACATCTGCTGCAGGGTTTCTTTCGGCATAGCCTTTTTCCTGAGCATCGGATAGAGCTTTATCAAAACTTACGCCCTCTTTAAACATCTTGGTTAAAATATAATTTGTTGTACCGTTTAAAATTCCCTTAATTGATGTAATTTCATTTGCACATAAGCATTGGTACAACGGTCTTATAACAGGAATTCCTCCTCCAACACTTGCTTCAAAAAGATAATTAACCTTATTTTCCTTTGCAATCTGTAAAAGTTCTGTTCCGTGTGTTGCCACAAGTTCTTTATTTGATGTAACAACGCTTTTACCTGCCATAAGAAGCCTTTTGGTAAAATCGTAAGCAGGGTTAAGCCCACCCATAACTTCTGCAACAACTGATATTTCTTCGTCGCCTAATATTTTCTCAAAATCAGAAATCACAAGATGGCCGAAAGGGTCATCCTTAAATTCCCTTATATCAAGTATATATTTTACATCAACATTTTCCGATACTTTTTTTGCAATAGAGTTTTTATTCATATCAAGCACTTCAACTACGCCTGAACCAACTACTCCGTAACCCATTACTGCAACTTTAGCCATATTCTTATACATCCTCTCTATTATTTTATGTTCCACTGGAAATAATATCTATTTTTTTAACACCGTCAATACCCTCAATTTTTGTAACTAAATCTTTGGTTTTGATTTTTGTATCAAATGTATCAACAGTGATAGTAACATTTGCAACCTTATTGATAGGCACATTCTGATTTATGGTAATAACATTTACATTATATTTTGCCATAATATTTAAGATTTTAGACAAAACTCCTTTAACATCTTCCAAAACCATTAAAAAAGTAATCTTTTTTTCAGACTGCATATCGTAAAAAGGCATTATCAGGTCTTTATACTTATAAAAAGCACCCCTCGAAAGTTGCGCTTTTTCTATAGCCTCTGTTATGCTCGAAACCTTTTTGGTTTCAAGAAGTTCTTTGGCGTGTAATGTTTTTAATAAAACCGATGAAAGTGCTTCTTTTGATACTACATAGAGTTTATCTCGTCCGGGCATTTTGTTGTTCACCCCACATATACATTTGTTTATTTTCATACTATATCATATAACAGAACCAATAACAAGGGGCGTTAAAAGGCTATTTTTCACATATATCGCTTTTTTCCTTTAATTTTCTTTGATTTTCTTTAATTTTCTTTGTTTTGTATTTTTGTATATTTCATACAAACATATATATAAATATACATATATTTTGCACTTAGCCATTAAAATTAACTTGAATAAAAAAATAATATGGGTTATAATGGAATAAAGAACTAACAGTAAAGGTGATAGATATGAGATATATTGTAATTTTGGGAGACGGTATGGCAGATTTACCACTTCCAAAAATAGATAACAAAACTCCTCTTGAAGTGGCACATAAACCATATATGGACAAATTTGCTAAAATGGGAGTTATGGGAAAGATAAGAACTGTCTATGAAGGTTTAAAACCAGGAAGTGATGTTGCAAATCTTTGCGTTATGGGGTTTGACCCAAGTTCTAATTACAGTGGGCGTTCTCCACTTGAGGCGGCAAGTATCGGTGTTGAGTTATCTGATACTGACATTACATACAGAGCAAACATTGTAACCTTATCAGACGAAGAAAATTATTCTGATAAGAAAATGATAGATTACAGTGCAGGAGAAATATCAACCAAGGAAGCAAGAGAGATTATTAAAACAGTTTCTCAAAAATTGGGGAATGAAATATTTTCATTTTTTGCAGGGATAAGTTACCGTCATCTTCTTTTAAGAAAGGATATGAAAAAGGCAGGTTCACTTACTCCCCCACACGATATTTCAGGCAAACCTGTAAAAGACTTTCTTCCTGAAGATAAAATGATTTTAGACCTTATGGAAAAAAGTTATGAAATTTTAAAAGACCACCCAGTTAACATAAAGAGAATTAAAGAGGGCAAAAACCCTGCAAACTCTATATGGGTATGGGGGGAAGGCACAAAACCGAAACTTGAAAACTACAAAGAGAAGTTCGGCATTACAGGTACAGTTATTTCTGCTGTTGACTTAATTAAAGGAATTGCAATTTTAAGCGGACTAAAATCGGTTGACGTACCTGGTGCAACTGGAAATGTGCATACTAATTTTGACGGGAAGACAAAGGCGGCAATAGATGCTATAAAAAACGGAGATGAATACATTTATCTTCATATTGAGGCAGCAGACGAAAGCGGTCATCAGGGAAGCCTTAGTGATAAGATAAAATCTATTGAACTTATAGACGAAAAAGTTATTAAACCTATTTACGAATATTTAGTATCATCAGGCGAAGAATTTAGGATGCTTGTTCTTCCTGACCATCCTACACCGATATCTCTTAAAACACACACTTGCGACCCTGTTCCTTTTGTGCTGATTAAAAATACTGACAAAGAAATTAAAAATGATTATATTTATTCAGAGGCTGATGCCGAAAAGTCGGGCATATATTTTGACAGAGGGCATACACTTATGAATGAAATAATAAATAACAAAATATGAGGTGGAGTATGAATTACTTAAACGAATATGAAAAATGGAAAGGCTATGACTTTCTTGACCAAGAACTTAAAGAAGAACTTGTTAATATTACCGGAGACGATAAGGAAATAAAAGAAAGATTTATAAAACTTTTAGAATTTGGTACAGCAGGTTTAAGAGGTATAATCGGCGCAGGAACAAACAGAATGAACAGATTTGTAGTCGGCCTTGCAACTCAGGGATTAAGTAATGTTATAAAAAATGCAGGTGGGGAAGAAAGAGGGGTTGTTATCGCATACGATTCCAGAAAAAACTCCGACCTTTTTGCCAAGGAAGCAGCAAAGGTATTTGCGGCAAACGGAATTAAAGTTTATCTTTTTGATAGTCTGCGCCCTGTTCCTGAACTTTCATTTGCAATAAGATATTTAAAAACTATTGCAGGAGTTGTTATCACTGCAAGTCATAACCCATATCAGTATAACGGATACAAAGCATACTGGGAAGACGGCTCACAACTTCCACCGGACGAGGCTAAAAAAGTATTTGAAAATATGGAAAAAATCTCTATATTTGATGTTAAGAGAGCAGAATTATCTAACCCTTTAATAAACATAATAGGCAAAGAAATTGACGAAGCCTTTTATGAAGAAGTTTTAAAATTAAGAATTAGAAAAGATGTTAATAAAGACATAAAAATAATATATACTCCTTTCCACGGAGCAGGTAACATACCTGTAAGAGAAGTATTAAAAAGAGCAGGGTTTAATAATGTTATTACAGTTTCTGAACAGGAAATGCCTGACCCTATGTTTTCTACTGTTAAATCGCCTAACCCTGAAGATAAAGAGGGCTTTAATATTGCGATGGAATATGCGAAAAAACATAATGCCAACCTAATTTTAGGAACTGACCCTGACTGCGACAGAGTGGGAATAGTTGTTCTTAATAAAAACGGTGAATTTGTATGTATGACAGGAAATCAGGTTGGTGTTTTACTTGCTCACTATATTTTAGAGGGCTTAAAAGAGCAAGGTAAGTTACCTTCTGACGGAGCAGTTATAAAATCTATTGTTTCTACCAAAATGGTAAATTATATCTGCGAAGATTTCAATGTTAAAATGGTGGATATTTTAACAGGCTTTAAATATATCGGCGAAAAAATTAAAGAATACGAAAAAACAAATGAGCATACTTTCCTATTCGGCTTTGAAGAAAGTTACGGATACTTAAGCGGAACACACGCAAGAGATAAAGACGGTGTTAACGCTTCTATGCTTATTGCTGAAATGGCTGCATACTACAATGAAAAAGGTATGACTCTTTATGATGCAATGGAAAATCTTTATGAAAAATACGGTTACTTTAAAGAACATGTTGTATCAAAATCTTTCTCAGGTTTAGAGGGAATGGAAAAAATTAAAAACATTATTTATAATCTAAGAAATAACACCCCTGAAAAAATCGGAGAATTTAAAATTGTAAAAACCATTGATTACTTAAACGGAGTTGACTCTCTTCCTAAAGCAGATGTATTAAGATTTGAACTTGAAGATGATACTACAATTTATATAAGAGCATCAGGAACAGAGCCTAAAATCAAAGGGTATATTATGGTTAAGGCTGATACAAATAAAGAGTCAGAAGAAAAAGTTAATTTCTATAAAAATCAATTAGACATAATACTTGGTTAAAAAATATTTTGACTTTTTTTGTAAAAGGTAGTAGAATTTAAATATAATTAAAGATTGGCGTACAAAGTGTTGGCCTTATTGGTAACAGATAGGGCCGGTGAAAAGGGAATGAGGTGTGATTCCTCTGCGTAAACTGTCGGTGTATACGTCTTATGCTTTAAAATCCGTTGGCGAAAGCCGGTCATTGGGAAACTGAGAAGGCAGGGTTTTAGGGAGCAGTGCAAACTAAAGACGAAAAGTCACAAGACCTGCTTTGGCTTTGCCTTATACATAGGGCAATTTTTACTTTTTAGTAATGCGTATTTTCACAGAAAAACTCAGGCTGTGGTAATTTTTAAAATTACCACAGTTTTTTGTTTAGTGTAGTAGTAAGGGGGGATAATATGAAACAAATGAAAAATTTTCATCCGTTAGTAAGTTTTTTATATTTTTTATTTGTTATAGGATATTCTATGTTTATTCTAAATCCTCATTATGTTATTATTTCCTTTCTTTTATCCCTTACATATTCTCTTATGATAAAAGGAAAAAAGAGCATAAAAACACTTATATATTTTCTTCCTATGGCCTTATTTATGCTAATTATTAACCCTTTGGTTAATACAAGCGGAGAGACTGTTTTATTCCATTTAGCCGAGGGAAGACCGATTACGAAAGAGGCAATACTTTTTGGCGCCTTATCGGCAGTTATGATTATTTGTGTTATTTTATGGTTTTCTTCATTTAATGAAATAATAGATGATGATAAAATAAACTATCTATTCGGTAAAATTACCCCATCTTTCGCACTTATATTTTGTATGACTCTTAAATTTATTCCGTCATTTATAAGGCACTTAAAAAAAGTTTTAAGGGCGCAAAAAGGGATAAAGAGCCAAAAATCGTTTACTCAAAAATTAAAAACATCACTGTCAGTATTTTCTGCAACTATTACCTGGGCATTTGAAAATGCCATCGAAACATCAGATAGTATGAGAGCAAGAGGTTACGGACTTTTTAAAAGAACTAACTATTCCATTTATAAATTTACTAAAAATGATGCACTTGTTCTTTTTTTAATTTTAATATTTGCAGGTTTTATATTTATAGAGAATTTTATAAATAGTGCCTCAATGGTTTTCTTTCCGAAAATCATTTATCCGTCATATGATTTATCAGGCATTATTTCTTTTGTATTTTACTTTTTACTTATTCTTATTCCGTCAATTTCAGAAATCTGGGAGGTATTAAAATGGAAATTATTAAAATCAAAAATTTAAATTTTACCTATCCCGAAAGACAGGATAAGACACTTAAGGATATTTCCCTTTCTGTTTATGAGGGAGAATTTTTAACTGTTATTGGAAAATCAGGGTGCGGGAAAACCACACTTTTAAGACTTTTAAAACCTTTAATTGCTCCTTTTGGAAATTTGGAGGGAGAAATACTTTATAAAAATTGTTCCGTTTTAAATTTATCTAAAAAAGAAAGTGCAACCTCTATCGGTTTTGTTATGCAAAACCCTGATAATCAGATTGTTACGGACAAGGTATGGCATGAACTTGCATTCGGGCTTGAAAATTTAGGCTTATCTCAAAACGAAATACGCCTTAAGGTTTCTGAAATGGCATCATTTTTTGGAATAGAAGATTGGTTTTATAAAAAATGTGATGAATTATCAGGCGGACAAAAGCAGATTTTAAACCTTGCATCTATTATGGTAATGCAACCTGATGTTCTGGTATTGGACGAGCCTACAAGCCAGTTAGACCCAATTTCTGCAAATGAATTTTTAAAGATATTAGAAAAAATAAACCAAGAGTTTGGCACAACAGTTATTATCAGTGAGCATAGATTAGAAGATGTATTCCCTATTTCTGACAGAGTCGCAGTGCTTGAAGACGGAAAAATTATCTTTACAGGCACACCTAAAGAAACAGGCGAATTTTTAAAAGGCACATCAAACGATTTGATATATTCCCTGCCCTCTCCTATGCGTGTTTATTTAAAATTAGATAGTGGAGCCGACTTCCCTGTTACAATAAGAGAGGGTAAGAAATGGTTAAAAGAATTTTGCAAGGATAAAGATAAAAGAAAGATATCAAGGGATAATTTTAATTTCAAAAACCCTGTTATAACCTTAAAGGATGTTTATTTTAAATATGATAAAAACTCTCCTTTTATATTAAAAGGGTTAAACGAAAAAATATATGAAAAAGAAATATTTTCTATCCTTGGAGGAAACGGTGCAGGAAAAACTACACTTCTTTCTTTAATTTCTTCCCTTAACAAGCCTTTTTACGGGAAAATATCAGTAAAAGAGGGGCTTAAGGTTTCATATCTTCCTCAAAACCCTCAGGAACTTTTTGTAAAAAATACAGTTTATTTAGATTTAGAAGATATACTGGATAAAAAACTAAGCGAAGAAAAAAAAAAAGACAGGATAAAAAAAGTATGCACTCTTTGTAAAATAGACTCTGTTATGGACTTTCATCCATACGATTTATCAGGCGGCGAACAACAAAGAGTAGCACTTTCTAAAGTGCTTTTAAACGAGCCTGATATTCTACTGCTTGACGAGCCTACAAAGGGGCTTGATGCTTCCTTTAAAGAAATGTTTAAAGAGATTTTAAAAAATCTTACAGATAAAAATATAACTGTTATTATGGTTTCTCACGATATAGAGTTTTGCGCAAGTGTTTCTACAAGGTGCGCACTTATGTTTGACGGTATTTTTACAACTGTTCAAAGAAGTGAAAAATTCTTTATGGGAAATAGTTTTTACACCACTTCTGCCAATAAAATGGCAAGGGGTATATTGGATGATGCTGTTACAGACGAAGATATTATTAAAATACTGGGGGGTATTATAAATGAATAAAAAAAGTTCTGTTTCTTACATATTCGGCGTAGCGTTCTTTATATTATTTATGCTGATATTTCTTTATCAGTTTAAGGTAATCGACATAGTTTTTTTAAAATTTATAAACGAACAGATTTTAAATATAATATCTATTGTTTTCTTTTCTTTATTTCTTATGTTTATATTGCCTTATAAAAAAAGAGAAGAAATAAGCAAGATAAAAACTAATAAACTTTCAAAAAGAACACTTATTGCAACATTTTTTATTTTAATTTTAGTACCTGTTACAATATTTTCAGGCATCTATCTATTAGATAATAAAAAGTTTTATATAATAAGTCTTCTTATAATACTTGAAATTTTTGTTCCTTTTATTATTAACTTTGAAGAAAAGAAACCTCAGGCAAGAGAACTTATTATAATAAGCGTTCTTTGTGCTGTTGCAGTTTCTGGAAGAATTGTTTTTGCTTCACTGCCACAATTTAAACCAATAGTTGCAACTGTTATAATTGCAGGGGTTTGTTTTGGGGCAGAAACAGGCTTTTTAGTGGGCGCTGTTTCAGGCTTTGTATCAAACTTTTATTTTATGCAAGGGCCTTGGACACCATGGCAGATGTTTGCCTTAGGCTTGGTTGGGTTTGTTGGAGGAATTATATTTAATAAAGGGTTTATTAAAACATCAAGATTATCACTTAGTATATTTGGTTTTTTTGCAATTTTAATTATTTATGCTGGAATTTTAAACCCGTCTTCTGCTCTTTTATATTTACCAAACCCTACTTTTTATGAACTCTTTATTGCATCTATGGTAAGTGGATTTATATTTGATTTGGTTCATGCAGTTTCTACTGCCTTTTTCTTATATTTTATATCTGAGCCACTCATTTTAAAATTAGAGAGAGTAAAGACAAAATACGGACTTAAGTAAGGAGAAATTTATGAAAATGATTCATATATACCACGGAGACGGAAAAGGAAAAACTACTGCATCTGTCGGCATTGCCATAAGGGCTTTGGGAGCAGATAAAAAAGTTGTGTTTTCTCAATTTTTAAAAAGTGATTCCTCCTGCGAGATAAAAGTGTTAGATAAATTATTAGATGTTAAAATATGCAAAAATAAACATGGCTTTTTCCCACAACTTAATGACAAAGAAAAGGCAGAGGTTATAAAAGAGCAAAACGATTTATTTTCTACTTTAGAAGATACAACCTGCTTAGACTTACTTATTATGGACGAAATTCTTGATGCAGTTTATCTTAATATAATAGACGAAAAAAAACTTATAGATTTTCTTATTAAAAAAAGAGAAACAACCGAAATTATTTTAACAGGGAGAAATCCGTCAGACGATATTTTAAATCTGGCAGATTATATTACATATTTTAAAAAAGAAAAGCACCCATTCGACAGTGGAACAGGTGCAAGACTTGGAATAGAATATTAACTTATGATATTAAAAAAGCCGATATGAACTATCGGCTTTTTATGTGTTTTTTATTTTACTAAATATTTTTCAGAATAAATTTTATATTTGGACTTAAATTCTTCATTTTCAGTTTTTAATGTTCTTAAGCCTTCATGCATATTAAGATGATGATTTGATGTTTCAATAATACATCCTGCAATATTTGAACAATGGTCGGATGCTCTTTCAAAGTTGGTAAGAAGGTCAGCCCATATAAACCCTGCTTCAATAGTACATTGACCTTTTTGAAGTCTTCTTATATGACTTGTTCTTAACTCGTCTTTTAATACATCAATAACTTCTTCTAAAGATTCAATATCAAATGCCACACTTAAATCGTTGTTTTCAAATGCACTAAGAGATAAATCTACAATTTCGTTTACTGCATTTGATATAACCAAAAGTTCTTTGGTTGCAAACTCTGTAAACTTAATTTTCTTATCTCTCATTTCTTGTGCAGATTCTAATATATTAACTGCATGGTCAGACATTCTTTCAAAATCGCCTATTATTCTTAAAAGTTTTGCCGCTTCAGCACTCTCATCTTCATTTATACGGTGATGAGATAGTTTTAAAAGATAGTCGCCTATTATATCTTCATAATGGTCAGTCTTTTCTTCCATTTCTTTAATTTTATTGGCTTTTTCTTCGCTGTAATCGGTAAGAGATAAAATACTTTCTTTAAGCGCAGTTACTGCACAGTTTGCCATCTTCAATGCGTAATTTCTGCTGGTAACAAGCGCAACTGCAGGAGTTTGTAAAAGTCTTTCGTCAAGTTCGGTTGTTTCTTCTTCACGCTTGGCATCAGGAACAAGTTTGCAAACAAATTTTTCTAAAAGAGATGACATTGGAAGAAGAATTATTGTACAGATTATATTAAATATAGAGTGGCTTATTGCAATTCCTAAGTGGGTTGCGTTTACATCAAGAATTGCAGGGTTAAACACACCTTTTACAATATATAATCCTATAAGTACAACAACAGTACCTATTATATTAAACGAAAGATGTGCAAAAGCAACACGCTTTGCATTACGGTTAGTACCAAAACTTGATAAAATAGCAGTTATACAAGTACCGATATTCTGCCCCATTATAATAGGAAAGGCTGCACCATATGAAATCTGCCCTGTTACTGTAAGTGCCTGAAGTATACCGACAGAAGCAGATGATGACTGAATAATTGCTGTAAGCACAGCACCTGCAATAACACCAAGAATAGGGTTTTTAAACGCTACAAAAAGTTCTCTAAAAGCAGGAACATCTCTTAACCCTGCAACAGCACCAGACATTATATCCATACCAAACATTAAAACTGCAAACCCAAGAAATATTGTTCCTGTATCCTTTTTCTTATTGGTTTTACCAAACATAAAAAATGCAATACCAATAAGTGCAAGAATCGGAGTAAATGACATAGGTTTAAACATCTGAACAATAAAGTTACTGCCCTCTATTCCTCCAAGGCTTAAAATCCACGATGTAACTGTTGTACCGATGTTGGCACCCATAATTATACTTATTGCCTGTTTTAAGTTCATAAGCCCTGAGTTAACAAAACCAACTGCCATAACTGTTGTAGCAGATGAACTCTGGATAAGGGCTGTTACCCCTAAACCTGTTAAAAAACCTGCAATTTTATTAGTTGTAAGTTTTCCAATAATTTCGCTTAATTTATCTCCGGCACGGCGTTCTAGTGAATCGCCCATAACACTCATACCGAATAAAAATAAACAAAGCCCTCCAATTAACGTTAGAACATCAAAAAAATCCATAATATCCCCTTTCTTTTGTCTGTTTATTTATGTATTTTTTATTCTTTTTTAAGTTTTCTCAGTTTACATTATATCATACCACTTTTAAAGATGTAAACATATTTTTTACTCTTTTGATAAATTTGGATATATTATACAAAAATGGCTTTAATATTGTATTTTTATATGATATAATTTATACATAATTAAAAAAGGAGAATAAATTATGAATGATTTATTTAATATAAAAGGTAAAAAATCAATAGTAACAGGTGGAACAAAAGGTCTTGGCTTTAGTATGGCTGAGGCACTAATGGATGCAGGATGCGAAGTGGCAGTTATAGGATCAACCGATAAGATTTTTGATGCGGCAGATAACTGGAAAGAAAAAGGATATATCGTATATCCTGTAAAAGCAGATTTAAGCATAAAAGAAGAAAACTTCAGGGCATTTAATGAGGCTATATCTTATCTTGGGGATATTGATATTTTAGTATGCGCTGCAGGAATGATTACAAGGCATATATCTGATGAATTCCCACTTGACGAATGGGAAAAAACAATTAACTTAAATTTAAATTCCACATTTATTTTCTGCAAAGAGGCAGGAAAAATAATGTTAAAAAAAGGGTACGGTAAAATTATAAATGTTGCCTCTATGTGTTCTTATTTTGGTGGGCAGACTGTTCCTGCCTACTCTGCAACCAAAGGAGCAGTTATGCAACTTACAAAAGCCCTTTCCAATGACTGGGCAGGTAAAGGAATAAATGTTAACGCTATTGCTCCAGGATATATGGCAACCGATATGACCAAGGCTATAAGAGAAAACAACGAAAGATATAATGAAATTACAAAAAGAATACCAAAAGGAAGATGGGGGACGAAAGATGATATGAAAGGTGCAACATTGTTTTTAGCATCAAGAGCAAGTGATTATCTTTGCGGTGCTATTATACCTGTTGACGGTGGATACCTTTGTAAATAACATTACTTTTTAGATTAAAAAGGCTTTGATGGAGTATATCCATCAAAGCCTTTAAATTTTTATAAGTCTTCTCTAAAAATTT
This sequence comes from Clostridia bacterium, assembly GCA_017554615.1. Classification (NCBI taxonomy): domain Bacteria; kingdom Bacillati; phylum Bacillota; class Clostridia; species Clostridia bacterium. The sequence continues at coordinate 24,357 of JAFZHY010000017.1, read as the reverse complement.
ATTACTCTATGCCTTATTTTAATATTTAAAACTATTCCAATGGCTATAAATGTAGTAAGCAAGGATGAGCCACCGTAACTTAAAAACGGAAGAGTTATCCCTGTTACAGGCATAAGCCCGATAGTCATACAGATATTTTCAAAAGACTGTGCAAGAAACATCATTCCTATACCTGTTGCAATATATGTGCCTAACGGATTTCTTGCATTATATGCTATATGAAAACATCTTATTATAATAAATACTATTAAAGCGACAATTAAAAATGCGCCGATAAACCCGAATTCTTCACCTGCAACAGAGAATATAAAATCTGTATGCTTTGCGGGAAGATAGCCAAGTTGGGTTTGCACACCTTGTAACAGGCCGCTTCCTGCAATTTCACCCGAGCCGACTGCAAGTTTAGACTGGATAACCTGATATCCGCTTCTTAACGGGTCAAGTTCAGGATTTAGAAAAACCCTTATTCTGTCTTTCTGGTATTCAGAAAGGAAGAAAAACCACAAAAGCGGAGCAGAAACTACGCCAAGCCCTATCGCTGAGAGAATATATTTATAGTTAATACCTGCAACAAATACCATTCCTGTAAATATGGCAACAAAGACCATGGCTGTTCCAAAATCGGGTTGCAAAAGTATAAGCCCAATAATTATTGCAAAATGCAATATAAAAAGAAGAATATTCTTTATGTTATTTATATCTTCGCGAAAGTAATCAAGCTGAACAGCAAAACAGATAATATATCCTATTTTTACTATTTCAGACGGTTGAAATTTAATAACTCCAAGGTCAATCCAACTGTTTCCGCCAACTTCCTCTGCTCCGATACCGATAAGCAGCACAAGAACAAGTAGGAATATATTAGCACCAAAGATATATAGCCACTTAGTAGATAAAAACTCATAGTCCCAAAACGCCATAACAAGACATATAAAAACTCCTGCTATAAACGCCACTGACTGAACTAAGATAATTCTTAAAGAGCCATAACTTTTAGAGGCGCTAAAAACCAATACCAAACCGATTATTGCAAGAATTACACACGCAAAGAAAAGAGGGGTATCAAAGTTTTTTAAGTTTTCTTTGATTTTTTTAACCATTGATTTCTTTTGCCCTCCTGCTTTTTAAACTTAGAATTTTAATTTATCAATAACTTTATTATTTACAGTAATATTAAATTCTTTTTTCCAGTTTTCGATGTTTGCTTGTCTGAATTCTGTGATTATTCTGTTACGGATAATTGCTTCAAAATCTCCTGAGTCAGACACAAAATCTTTTTCGATAGATAAAGGCAATCTTTTAATAATGTGATAACCGTATGATGTTTCAACTATATCAGAAATTTCATTAGGTTTTAGTGCCTTTGTAGCCTGTTCAAATTCCAAAACCATTTCCCCATCGGTAAATACATATCCTTCAGGGCTTGTCTGCTGACCTGGGTCTTTAGAAAATTCGTTTGCTAAATTTGTAAAGTTTTCACCTGATTTTGCTCTTTTTAAGATAGACTCAATTTCTTCTTTAACCTTTGCTTTTTCATCTTCGCCTAAAGGAGCGCCTGATTCGTCAGTTGTAAGTAAAAGAATATGCTGAGCCTTTAAGTAATTATTAGAAAACACATCTTTTAAAACATCTTCGCCAAGGTTGATAGTGCCTTCTTCGATAAGTTTCTGGTCATATGCATCATTTATTGCATAAAGTTTACAAATTTTTTCTAATGCTTCTTTATCAATTTTAAGTTCGCTGTAGATATTATTAAAAGAACCTGTAAAATATGATTTATACTGATTTGCCGCATCTAAAAGAGCATCGTCATATATTAAACCTGCCTGTTTTGCTTTTTGGGCCACAACATATAATTCCACAAGTTGATTTAAAGCACTTTCTTTTACAAGCTCAAAGTTTTTCTTACCGTCAGTTTCAGCATTCCAGTATTCTTCATTATTAAGCCCCATTTGACCTGCCATTAAAATCTGAGTGTTGTAAAAAAAGTTGTATTCATTCATTGATGCATTTTCGCCCTCAATGGTTAAAACATTCTGTGCAACCTTTCCACATCCTGCAAATGATATTAAAACTGAAATAAGTAATGCAAAAATTATAATTTTTTTCATATTATCATTCCTTTCAACATTGTATAATTTAATTATACAATAATTTTATTTTTTGCAAAGATTATTTTAATAATTGTAATATTTTTTTAATATTTAAAAGTTTATCTTTTGCCTCGTGTTTATACATCTTATAAGTGAATGCTACCGAAGAGGAATTAGACACCATTATTCTGTCAGGATATTCTTCGCTTATCTTTGATATTTTCTCAAAATCAAAACTTTCCTGACTTTGATATTTAAAGGTTATCTTAAAGTTAAAATCAGTTACTTCACATATGCCAACACTCTCTGCCAATGCTTTAATATGAGCAATTTTACAAAGATTTTCAACGGGTTCGGGCATATCGGAAAATCTGTCTGTGATTTCGTCTTCTATCTCTTGCAAATCTTCATCCGTTTTTATTGAGGCAATTTTTTTATACATATCCATTCTTAAATCGTGATTTTCAATATATCCGTCAGGAATGAACGCATTTTCTTTAATATCCACCTTACAGTTAATATCCTCTGTAATTTTTTCTCCCTTTTTAAGTTTAATAACTTCGTCTAAAATACGCATATACATATCATAGCCTACAAGGTCCATATGCCCATGCTGTTCTATTCCCAGTACATTCCCTGCGCCTCTTATCTCTAAATCTCTTAAGGCAATTTTAAACCCTGAGCCAAACTCTGTAAATTCCTTTATGGTTTTAAGACGGCTTTCTGCCTGTTCGTTAATGGCTTTATTCTTTTGATAGGTTAGGTAGCAATAAGCAAGTTTATTACTTCTTCCTACCCTGCCTCTTAACTGATAAAGTTGGGATAACCCTAATCTGTCGGCATTCTCAACAATAATTGTATTGGCGTTTGCAATATCAATTCCTGTTTCTATAATGGTTGTACACACCAAAACATCAATTTGCCCGTTTAACATTTCTAAAAATGTTTTTTCAATTAGTGTTTCGCTCATTTTGCCATGAACCACTTTTACATTTATTCCAGGGCATAAACTTAAAATTTTATTTGCCACTGTGTTTATACCTTCAACATTATTATAAAGGTAAAACACCTGCCCACCCCTTGAAATTTCTTTATCTATTGCGTTTTTTATAATCTGCTCGTTAAATTCCAATACATAAGTCTGAACAGGGAATCTGTCAAGAGGGGGTTCTTTTAAAACGCTCATATCCCTTATTCCAAGCATAGACATATTAAGAGTTCTTGGAATAGGGGTTGCACTTAAGGTTAAAACTTCAATAGTATTTTTCATTTCCTTTAGTCTTTCCTTATGCTCTACTCCGAACCTTTGCTCTTCGTCTACAATTAAAAGCCCTAAATCTTTAAAGGAAACATCCTTTGACAGAAGCCTGTGTGTGCCTATAACTATATCAATTTCGCCTGTTTTTAATTTTTTAATAACCTGTTCCTGCTCTTTTTTAGATTTAAATCTTGAGAGCATTTCCACTTTAACAGGAAAATCTTCCATTCTTGCTTTAAAGGAATTATAATGCTGCTGAGCAAGAACTGTGGTAGATGCAAGATATGCAGTCTGTTTTCCTTCCGATGCACATTTAAAAGCAGCCCTCATTGCAACTTCTGTTTTACCATATCCAACATCTCCGCAAAGAAGTCTGTCCATCGGACGGGAAGATTCCATATCCTTTTTAACTTCTTCTATACTTCTTAACTGGTCTTCAGTTTCTTCATAAGGAAAAGTCTGTTCAAAAAGCGCCTGAAGGTCAGTATCTTTCATATACTGATGCCCTTTGGTATTTTCTCTTTCGGCATATAGATTTATAAGTTTATCAGCAAGGTCAGAACACGCATGACGCACTCTTTCCTTTATCCTGTTAAACTCCTGACCGCCTAAACGGTTAAGTTTAACGCTTCTGTCCCCTGCTCCTATATACTTACTAAGATTATCAAGTTGGTTTACAGGAACATATAATATATCTGTGCCATAATATTTGATTTTTAAAAAGTCTCTCTTAACAGAGTCAACTTCCATTTTCTTTGTGCCAAGATACTGACCTATACCGTGAACACTATGAACAACATAATCTCCCACATTTAAGTCAGAAAATGATAGAATATCATTATCCTTGTTTTTCTTCTTTTTCTTTGGTTTATATTCGCCAAAGATTGACCCGTCATAAAGAAGAATAAATTTATTCTCAGGATAATGAAAACCCATTACCCCTTTTTTCTTTAAAAGATATACTCCCTCGCTTATATTTTCGCTTTCATCTATAACCAAAGGAAAAATCTGAAGAGAATTAAGATAGTTTCTGATATTTTCTGTTTTATTTTCAGAAACAGGGATAACTACTGTATAGCCTTTATTTTTATAATTTAAAAGGTCTTCTGAAAAAAGATTTATCTTTCCGTAATACCCCGGTGTGTCAGAAACCGTGATATTTATATTCATAGTCTGCCTGTAAAGTTCATTGGAGGTTAAAATATTCATTATACCTATTAACGGATAGGATAATACTAAATTTAATACTTCTTCCTCATCTTTATATACAAAATTCTTAGGTATTAAGATATTTTTTTCGGCAAGGTTTAAAAACTGCTCTCGCCTTTCAAGTTTTAAGGCTTCTTTTTTCTCATTAAGCCTTTGAGGCTCGTCAATTACAATAAGAGTATTCTCTTTATCAAAATAATCTAAAAATGTGTTTTTCTCTTTATAGATAGATGTGATATATTTATCAATGGAATAAAAATATCTTTGATTTTCAATTTTTTCTATATCACTTTTAACTTCTTCTTTTAAATCGCCTTTTAAAGTTTTTAAAATACCTTTTAATTCTTTTAAAAGTTCTTCTTTTGTTTCGTCCTTAAATACAACCTCTTTTGCAATGGTTATATCTATTTTATCAAGATTTTCTACCGATTTCTGAGTTTTTTCGTCAAAGAGCCTTATAGAGTCTATCTCGTCGCCGAAAAACTCAATTCTGTACGGAAAGTCGCACAAAGGAGAGAATATGTCAACTACTCCTCCCCTTACAGAAAACTGCCCCTTAAATTCTACCATACTCTCTTTCTGATACCCCATTATAACAAGGGACTCGGATAATTTATCGATTGAAATTTCTTGTCCACACTCTAAGTTTAGAGTCATATCATTTAGCACGCAATACGGTATAACAGGCTGAGTGAGAGCGTCAAATGTGGTTATAAAAATCTGTGGGGTGATTCCTTTAACAGATGAGAGTGTATTTATTCTTGATACAAATATATCAGTGCTTTTAGCGTCAATATTAAAAAAAGTTAAACTCTCTTTCCCAGAAAATATGGGAGTTTACATTAAAAAATGACAGCATATTGTTAAGACTTTTTAAATAAGTCTCATTCTTTGCTATCACAAGTATATTTTTATTCGTATTCTTTAAAAGTCCATATAAAAAATGGGGCTTAGCGGTATCGGTAAGCCCTGTCAAATTTATTATATTGTTATCAAGATTTTTTAAAACTTCCTGATACTCTTTTGTACGGTTAAATAAATTTAAAAATAAATCTTTCATTAAACCTCATAATCAATGCTGACTCTTTTATCAACAACTTCTCTTACAAAAGTTCCTACTTCCTTATGATACTTATTTACAATATAAGAATCAAGGTCGTCTTTGTTTTCAAAAAGAACATTTAAGATAAAATCATATGAACTTGGTGTTTCAACCGAATTTATCCCCACACTGATTTCTATAATTTCATCAATTTTGTCTTTAAGGACAAGAAGTTTCTCTTTCATTAAAATAAGATTTTCTTCTTTTTTATTGCCCAATGCTTCATCTTTTAATGTCCATAATACTGTATGATTTATCATTTTAATTCTCCTCGGATACTACAAATGAATTATATTCATTCATACAATGTTTAACTCCGTATTTAACAAAGCTGTCAATTATCTCTGCACTTTTTTCGGCAACTTTTTTTAAGATGTCAAATTCCTTTTTGGAAAAATTGCCAAGCACATAGTCAACAAGGTCTTTATCACCGTTGGAAGAAACCCCTATTTTAAGACGGGCAAAATCGTCTCCGTCAAGTTTTAAGATAATGTCCTTTATTCCGTTATGTCCTCCGGCACTGCCCTTTGCTCTTATTCTTATTTTACCAAGAGGAAGGGAAATATCATCATAGATAATAAAGATATCTTCATTATCTATCCCGTAATACTCTGCAACCGAAAGAACACTGTCTCCGCTTAAATTCATAAAGGTTTGAGGCTTTATAAATATAACCTTTTCTCCGTTTATTATAGCCTCACCAACAAGTGCTTTATTCTTTATTTTCTTAATTTCTATGCCATTTTTATTAGCATAGTAATCAAGAATTAAAAACCCGGCATTATGCCTTGTAGTTTCATACTTAACACCGGGATTTCCTAAACCAACTATAAGTTTCATATTATACAAATAATGTACTTACAGAAATATCTTCATAAATTCTTTCAATGGCTTCTGCAAAAACAGGAGCAACAGAAAGCACTTTTTCCTTGCCGAATTTTTTATCGTCTGTAAGTTTTATTGTATCAAGGCAGATAAGTTCGTCAATCGGAGCATCATTAAGTCTATCAATAGCCGGACCTGATAAAACTGCATGTGTACAAGCAGAAACAATACTCTTTGCGCCTCTTTCTTTAAGGGCTTTTGCAGCGTTTGCAATAGTACCTGCTGTGTCAATAAGGTCGTCAATTAAAATAACGTCTTTTCCAGAAACATCGCCGATAATATTCATAACTTCGGAAACATTCGCTTTAGGACGGCGTTTATCTATAATAGCAATAGGAGCGTCAAGTTTCTGAGCATAAAATCTTGCTCTTGTAACACTTCCTAAGTCAGGAGAAACGATAACAACATTATCATTGCCACGGTATTTTTCTTCAAAGAACGGACAAAGAACTGCAGAACCTAAAAGATGGTCAACAGGTATATCAAAAAATCCCTGAATCTGAGACGCGTGAAGGTCCATTGTTAAAACCCTGTCAGCACCTGCTGCTGTTAAAAGGTCTGCGCATAATTTTGCTGTGATAGGGTCTCTCGCTTTTGCTTTACGGTCCTGTCTTGCATATCCGAAATATGGAAGCACTGCTGTAATTCTTCCTGCAGATGCACGTTTGAATGCGTCTATCATAATAAGAAGTTCCATTAAATTATCATTAACAGGTGAGCAGGTAGACTGAACAACAAACACGTCTGAACCTCTGACTGTTTCATAAATGTTAACTGAAATTTCTCCGTCAGAAAATTTTGTAACAGTTGCCTGACCAACTTCAAGCCCTAAAATGTTAGCAATAGCCTTTGCTAATTCAGGGTTTGAGTTTCCTGAGAAAATTTTAATATCCTTTCCGTGACTAATCATTTTAATTTTCCTCCTGATTTATCTATTTAAATTTTTTCTTATGTAAAAACCATACAATAAAATATGGAAAGCAAGACTGACTCGCTCTCCAGATTTTACTGTAAACCAATACAACAAAAACAATCTGATTTAACCCAAAAAGGTAAAATCATAAAAGGCGCGTATTATTCTTCCGATTCTTCTTCAGCCATAACTTTTTCGTATTCGTTAAGAATTAACTGCTCTAAACTTTCTCTTGTAGCAGCGTTAATCGGATGTGCTATGTCTTTAAATTCTCCATCCGGAGTTTTTCTGCTAGGCATAGCGATAAAGAGTTTTTCCTGCCCTTCGATAACTTTAATATCATGTACTACGAAGGAATCATCAATTGTAATGGAAACAACTGCTTTCATTTTGCCAACAACAGAGTTAACCTTACGAACACGGATATCTGTGATATTCATAATCCGACACCTCCCCTTTCTTTTTTCACACTGTCTAAACCCCTTAGTGTAAAAAATTTTGACATTAGATATGTACGATATTATTATACAACAAGTATTTCCATTTGTAAAATGTTTTTTTATTTTTTTATAAAAAATATTGACTATATAATATTAAGTTTTATATAATAAATATATATTTCAAAATGGGAAGTGTTTGCTTTTATGATAAGAAGCGTTTTAGAAGATAAAAATTCTCACATTCACTTTATAGGGATAGGCGGAGTCAGCATGAGTTCACTTGCAAAACTTCTCCTTGCTGACGGGCATAAAATTTCAGGTTCGGATATCGGTTTGTCAAAAAATGTTAAAGAACTTATCGATATGGGTGCCGAAGTTTCTATCGGCCATAAAAGTGAAAATGTTAAGAACCCTCAGATGATTGTTTATACTGCCGCAGTTAAGAAAGATAACCCTGAACTTATTTCGGGGGAAGAAAAAAATATTCTTACAATAGAAAGATGCGACCTTTTAGGCGAGATTATGAGAGGATATAATTTTCCTATTAACATTTGCGGAACTCACGGGAAAACGACTACAACCTCTATGATGGCATCAGTATTTTTAGAGGGGAACAAAGAGCCTACCATCTCCATTGGCGGAGATTTCGACAAAATAGGCGGAAACTTAAACATAGGCAAAAAAGATTATTTCATCTGCGAAGCATGTGAATATGTTGAAAGTTTCTTAAAATTTTATCCGTATGCATCAGTTATTTTAAATATCGAAGAAGACCATCTTGATTATTTTAAAGATATAAATCATATCAAGAGTTCTTTCTTAAAATTTGCAAATCTTACAGATAAAGACGGTTTTGTTGTTTTAAACTGTGAAGATAAAGAATGTATGGAAATTGCCGATGACATTAAAGTTAAAGTATATACTTTCGGTTTATCAGGTAACGCTGACTGCTATGCAAAAGATATAGAATACATTGACGGAAAACCAAAATTTAGTGTTTATTACAAAGATAAATTTATGGGCGAAATTCAACTTGGAGTTTACGGAGAACACAATGTTTTAAATGCTCTTTCGGTTATCCTTACTGCCCTTTTATTTAACATTGATTTTTTAAGCATTAAAAAGGGCTTGGAAAACTTTAACGGTGCAAAAAGGCGTTTTGAATATAAAGGCACTTTTAAGGGAGCATATATTTACGACGATTATGCTCATCACCCTACCGAAATTGAAACAACTATTAAATCTGCAAAGAAAAAGGAATATAACAATTTATATATAATTTTTCAGCCTCATACTTATACGAGAACGAAAGCATTATTTGACGATTTTGTTAATATCCTAAAAACATCGGATAATGTTATAATAGCAGATATTTATGCGGCAAGAGAGGTTAACACACTAAATATTTCTTCAAAAGACCTTGCCGATAAAATTCCAAACGCTCTATACTTATCAACTTTCACAGAAATTGAAGATTATCTTTTAAATATCATAAAACCGAATGACCTTATTCTCACAGTCGGTGCAGGAGATGTTTATAAAATAGGCGAAAATCTTTTAAATAAAAAAATTTAGAAGTTATTTTACTAAATATTTATACTTTACTTAAAAATAAATATATGTTAAAATACAATGTGCTCTAAAAATAATTACGGAGGTTATATATATGTACAAAATTTTAAGAAAAGAAAAACTTAATGAGCAGATTACTTTAATGGAAGTTCATGCTCCTTATGTTGCAAGAAAAGTTGAAGCCGGTCAGTTCATCATATTAAGAGTATCTGAAATGGGCGAAAGAGTGCCTCTTACAGTTGCAGATTATGACAGAGAAAAAGGCTCGGTTACAATAATTTTTCAGGAAATCGGAAAATCTACTATTGAACTTGGCAGACTTAATGAGGGAGAGCATATTTTAGACTTTGTAGGCCCTCTTGGAGTTGCTACTCATTTAGACAATGTTAAAAAGGCTGCTGTTATCGGCGGTGGTCTTGGTACTGCTATTGCTTACCCTTCTGCAAAAGCATTGTTTAATAAAGGTGCAAAGGTTGACCTTATAGCAGGTTTTAGAAATAAAGATTTAATTATCTTAGAAGATGAACTTTCTAAAGTATGTGATAACTTATATATCACAACTGACGATGGCTCTAACGGAAGAAAAGGCTTTGTTACCGATATGTTAAAAGAACTTATTGAAAATGGCAATGAGTACGATTTGGTTATCGCTATCGGTCCTTTAATGATGATGAAATTTGTATGTAATCTTACAAAAGAATATGGAATTAAAACTATTGTCAGCATGAACCCTGTTATGATTGACGGTACAGGAATGTGCGGCGGATGCCGTGTTACCGTTGGCGGAGAAACTAAGTTTGCTTGTGTTGACGGACCTGACTTTGACGGCCATTTAGTTGATTTTGATGGCGCTATAAGAAGACAGGCTATGTTTAAAACTCAGGAGAAAAAGGCTTGTGATGATTGTAGAATGAGAGGTGCAAAATAATGGCTAATATGTCTTTACAAAAGGTTAAAATGCCTGAACAAGACCCGAATATAAGAAATAAAAACTTTAAAGAAGTTGCTTTAGGATACACTAAAGAAATGGCAATGGAAGAAGCGGAAAGATGCTTAAACTGTAAAAACAAACCTTGTGTTAACGGTTGCCCTGTTAATGTTCAGATTCCTGATTTTATATCGCTTATAAAAGAGGGAGATTTCCAGGGAGCGTATGATAAAATTTCAGAAACAAGTGCTTTACCTGCTATCTGCGGAAGAGTTTGCCCTCAGGAAAATCAGTGTGAAAAACACTGCGTAAGAGGTATTAAAGGCGAAAGCGTAGGTATAGGAAGACTTGAGAGATTTGCTGCGGACTGGGCTATGGAAAATTCTAAAAATGAACTTAAAAAACCTGAGCCTAACGGTAAAAAAGTAGCGATTGTCGGTGCTGGTCCTGCATCTTTAACCTGTGCAGGAGACCTTGCTAAATTAGGATATGATGTTACAGTTTTTGAAGCCTTCCATAAGGCAGGAGGCGTTTTGGTTTACGGTATTCCTGAATTCCGTCTTCCAAAGAAAGAAATTGTGCAAAAAGAAATTGATAAATTAAAAGAATTAGGCGTTAAAATTGAATTAAACGTTGTTATCGGTAAATCAATAAATATTGACGAACTTATGAACGAAGAAGGCTTCAGTGCTGTATTTATCGGTTCTGGTGCAGGTCTTCCTAAGTTTATGAATATGCCTGGCGAAAACTTAAACGGAGTATATTCTGCAAATGAATTCTTAACAAGAATCAATCTTATGAATGCTTACCGTTGGCCTGAAGCAGATACACCTATTACAATAGGCAAAAATGTTGCCATTGTGGGTGGTGGTAATGTTGCTATGGATGCTGCAAGATGTGCAAAACGTCTTGGCGCAGATAATGTTTATATAGTTTACAGAAGAAGTGAAGAAGAAATGCCTGCAAGACTTGAAGAAGTGCATCACGCAAAAGAAGAAGGCATAATCTTTAAAATGCTTACAAATCCAATCGAAGTTGTTGGAAATGAAGACGGATGGGTAACAGGCCTTAAATGTGTTGAAATGGAACTTGGCGAACCTGATCAGTCAGGAAGAAGAAGACCGGTTGTTAAAGAAAACTCCGAATATGTTCTTCCTATGGACACTGTTGTTATCGCTATCGGCCAGTCCCCTAACCCACTTATTAAAAACACAACCAAAGGGTTAGACACTCAGAGTTGGGGCGGAATTATCACAGACGAAAAAACAGGCGCAACAAGTATTCCTGGCGTATATGCCGGTGGAGATGCTGTTACAGGCGCAGCAACTGTTATTCTTGCTATGGGTGCAGGAAAGGCTGCTGCTAAGGCTATTGATGAATATATTAAAAGTAAATAAGTTTTTATGTTAAAATATAAGGCGTTATCAGAAAGTCAAACTTTCTGATAACGCCTTTTTTTAATCTTTAAGTTTTTAATTTCCAAGTATTTTTAACATCCCTGCTTTTTAAGGGATAGGAAAAAATGTTTGGAATGGACAAACTTAGCCAAAGCTTTGCTTTGGGTTACCCGAAGGCGTACAAAGGTACGTCGAGTGTGTAACCATTAAAGTATTATACAAACTCGTTTTGGAATTACAAATTTCTGATATTATGTCGTTAAAAGCCTTGAGAATATAAAAATATTCCCAAGGCTTTTGCCTAATTCTATCTAAAAATTTGTTAATTCTAAAATTCTTTGAACCTTATAAACCTTTAAAAATAAGATTTTTCAAGGCGAAAGATTTCGATAATACGAGGTATATCGAAATTGACAACGAAGAAAAAGCCAGTTTTAAAGGTTTTAAGGCGTGTTCGTATAATACTTTAATGGTTATGTTTGTTCATAGCAAAAAGTTTTAAATTACAAAGATTTTTAAGTTTCTTAAAAATCTTTACCTTTTTACCATTACCTTTATATATTATGAATATTTAAATGCTTAATATAATTAACTTTTTGCGTTCCAGGCATTTTTAACATCCCTATTATAAGTCTTCGGATATTTCCCCTGCTTTTTTAAGTGTAATTTTTGTTATAACAGGGCCTACAAGTTCATAAACTATTGTTGCACAAAGTATAATTGCTCTTATTTTTGAACCGTATTCGGGAACTACTGTCATCGCAGCCATTGAAAGACCGATAGCAACTCCTGCCTGAGGTATTAACGTCGGGCCAAGATATTTTCTTACATTTATTGGTGCCTGGCTTATTACTGCGCCAAAAGATGCTCCGCTCATTTTACCTATAACTCTTACGATTATGTATACAGCACCGATTATTCCTACCGACGGAAGAATACCGATATTAAGTTCTGCTCCTGACACTACAAAGAACAATAAAAATAAAGGTGGAGTAAATCTATCAGTAAGTGCGAAAAGTTCTGTATATTTTGTAGATGTGTTAATTAAAACTGCACCCATTGCCATACATGCTAAAAGTGAAGAAAAGGAGCAAAGAGAGGATACTCCTACACAAAGGCAAACCATACCGATAGCAACTGCAAGACGGTTCCCTCTTCCTGTAAACCATTTGATAAGCGCAGTAAATGTTATCCCCAGTATTCCACCAAATAAAAGTCCGCCCACAATTTCTATAACAGGGCTCATTATTGTTTCCAATAGATTAACATCCCCTGTGCTTCCTATAATTTTAGCGATAGCAACGGAAATTCCGAACGCTATTAGTGCAACTGCGTCATCTATTGCAACAACAGGAAGTAATGTGTCAGTAACAGGGCCTTTTGCTTTATACTGCTTTACAACCATAATAGTTGCTGCAGGTGCTGTTGCCGATGCAATAGCACCAAGCACAAGTGAGAATTTTATATCTTTTGTTATTAAATATAATATAAGGTCTACTAAAATTGTTGCGCCAAAGCCTTCGCAAAAGGCAATAACAAGTGGAGATTTGCCTATTTTTTTAAGATAGGAAAGTTTAAATTCCGAACCTATTGAAAAGGCTATAAAACCAAGTGCCACATCTGAAATTATAGACATAGAGTGAACAATATCTTTAGGAAGTATTCCTAAAACATATGGGCCTATTATAAGCCCGAAAATAATATAGCCTGTAACATTGGGAAGTTTAAAAACTTTCATAAGTTTACCAGCAAGAAGACCTGTAAAAATTGCGATTGCAAGATATGTAAGCATATTAAGACTAAGCATTTCCACCAAACCCTTCAACAATATTGACAGGCATAGTGAACATAATTCCTGTGTTTGGCTCGTTTAAATCACCTATTACTTTTTTAACGGTATCTATTGCTACCTGAACCTGCTCGTCTTTTAATACAAGAAGAAGAGTTTTAACCATTTCTCTGTCAGGCTCGTCCCATGCGCGTCTTAAAATGCCGAACACTGGAATATCATCAAAATTATTAAGTGCTTTTGCCATTCCCTCTCCGTTAATTAGTGTTCCGCCTTTTATTCCCGCTTCAAAAAGTTCTTTCATAAGAATATCCACAAGTTCTGTTTTCTTTAAAATCAGTGCAAACAGTTGCATATTTATTCCCCCTTTTTTAAAAATATTTTTTGTCAAGATTTCTGTATTGTATTGCTTCTGCCAAATGACTGACAGATATATCTTTTGCCCCTTCTAAGTCTGCAATAGTTCTTGCTACTTTTAAAATTTTAGAATGTGCACGGGCAGAAAGTCCAAGATTATTATATGCCATTTCCATAAGTGCTTTTTCCTTTTCGCCAAGCGGACAAAACTTATCAATAAGCCCTGCAGGAATATCCTTATTTGTTAAAAAACCAAAATCTTTATATCTTTCTTTTTGAATTTCACGAGCAGTTAACACCATTTCTGCCATTACCTTGCTTGAAATTTTAGATTTCTCGTCCGATATATCTTTATATAAAACATTAGGCACTTCTATCTGGATATCAATTCTGTCAAGTAAAGGTCCGCTTATTTTTTTCATATAGTTTCTTATCTGGGCATCAGAGCAAGTACATTCCTTAACATTCGAGCCATAATATCCGCAAGGACAAGGGTTAAGAGATGCTATAAGCATTACATTGCAAGGATATGTAACCGAGCCTGAAACTCTTGTAACTGTAACCTTTCCCTCTTCCACAGGTTGCCTTAAAGTTTCTAATGCATCCTTTTTAAATTCCAAAAGTTCATCAAGAAATAAAACTCCCCTGTGGGCAAGAGTAATCTCGCCAGGTTTTGGAATTCTTCCGCCGCCTGTTATTCCCACCGTAGAAATTGTATGATGAACCTGCCTGAAAGGGCGTTTGGTAATAAGAGGCTTGTCCTTTTCTATAAGCCCTGCCACGCTGTATATCTTTGATACTTCCAGCGCTTCCGAAAATGAAAGAGGAGGCAGTATTGTAGGAATTCTTTCTGCTATCATTGTTTTACCTGAGCCGGGTGTTCCAACCATCAGAAAATTATGATTACCTGACGCGGCAACCAAGAGCGCTCTTTTTATATCATCCTGCCCCTTAACATCGGAAAAATCTAAATTCTCTATCTCATTTTTAATTTCACTTTCTTCGCTCGTATATTTTGGAATTTCACTGCTTTTAGTAAGGTGCAATATACATTCTTCAATATGCTTTACAGGATAAATATTAATATCTTTAACTATTGCCGCTTCCTTTATGTTGTCATATGATAAAAAGACATTTTTAAACCCTTTTTCATAAGCAGAAATTACCATAGGAAGTATCCCGTCAACACTTCTTAACTCTCCGTTAAGAGCAAGTTCCCCTATAAAAACCGATGAATCTATTATCTCTTTTGAAAAGTTATATTCTTTTGAGAGTATGGATAAAGCAATAGGCAAATCTAAATGAGAACCCTCTTTTTTAATAGATGCAGGAGCAAGATTTACAACTATTTTATCTCTGTAAAGATGACTGCCAACACTTTTTAAAGATGCTTTTATTCTTTCCTTTGATTCTTTTACTGCAGTATCTCCTAAACCAACTATTTCAAAGGTTGCCATTCCGTTGGAGATATCCGATTCAACATCTATAATAAAACTGTCTATCCCATAGAGTGCGCAAGTATGAATTCTTGCTAACATTACCTTACCTCCCCTTTTTTCAAGTTTGTAATTTCAACTTTCACTTTAATTCATTATACTTTAAATCCCCTAAAAAATCAACGATTTGTATTTAAAAATGTTTGCTTTTATTTAGTATATATAGTATAATAAATTGATAAATAATATATAAGAGGTACAATTTATGTTTGATTACTTAAGGGCTGATATAAAAGCAGTTAAGGAAAGGGACCCTGCGGCAAGAAGCAGTTTTGAAATATTCCTTCTTTATCCGTCGGTTGCTGCACTTTTCTGGCATAGAGTTGCCCACAGATTATATAATATAAAATTAAGATTTCTTGCCCGTCTGATATCTCAGATTACAAGGGCGGCTACAGGTATTGAAATACATCCCGGAGCAAAAATCAAAAAGGGTTGCTTTATCGACCATGGTATGGGGGTTGTTATCGGCGAAACTGCAGAGTTAGGCGAAAACTGCACCATTTATCAGGGGGTTACTTTAGGCGGTACCGGTAAAGATGTCGGAAAGCGTCATCCAACCATCGGCAACAATGTTATGATTGGCTCGGGTGCTAAAGTGTTAGGGCCTTTTACAGTGGGAGATAATTCTAAAATTGCTGCTAATGCAGTAGTGCTCTCTTACGTTCCTGCAAACTGCACTTGTGTCGGCGTGCCTGCCAGAGTTGTCAAGGTAGACAATATAAGGGTTAAAGACGAACTTGACCAGACACACATTCCCGACCCTATAAGTCAGGAATTATGTAAAATCTTACACAGAGTTAGAGATTTAGAAAAAGAAATAGAGAGTTTAAGAAAGGATAGTAATAATGAAAGTATATAATTCACTTACAAATAAAAAGGAAGAATTTAAGCCTATAAATCCCAACGAGGTTAAAATGTATTCCTGCGGTCCTACCGTTTATAATTATTTTCATATAGGAAACGCAAGACCGTTTATAATATTTGATACATTAAGAAGATATTTGGAATATGTGGGATATAAAGTTACTTTTGTGCAGAATTTTACCGATATTGACGATAAAATGATTAAAAATGCCAATGCTGAAGGGATAACTGTTAAAGAACTTGCAGATAAATTTATAAAAGAATATTTTATAGATGCCAAAGGTCTTGGAATTAAAGAGGCTACCATTCATCCTAAGGCAACTGAAAATATAGATGCTATTATTGACACGGTTAAAAAACTTGAAGAAAAAGGCTATGCTTATAACGTTGATGGAAATGTATATTTTAGAACAAAGAAATTTAAGGCATACGGAAAACTTTCACACCAGCCTTTAGAAGACCTTGAAGTTGGTGCAAGAATAGAGGTTAATACTGATAAAGAAGACCCTATGGACTTTGTTTTATGGAAGAATAAAAAAGAGGGAGAGCCATACTGGGAAAGCCCTTGGGGCCAAGGAAGACCAGGCTGGCATATCGAATGTTCTGCTATGGTTAACAAATACCTTGGCGATACTATTGATATTCACAGCGGAGGAAAAGACCTTATCTTCCCTCATCACGAAAACGAAATTGCACAAAGTGAAGCATTGTCAGGAAAGCCTTTTGCAAACTACTGGCTTCACAACGGTTTTATAAATATTGATAATGAAAAAATGTCTAAATCTAAGGGCAACTTCTTTACAGTAAGAGATATTGTAAAAGAGTTTGACTACCCTGTTATAAGATTCTTTATGTTATCTGCTCATTACAGAAGCCCTATAAATTTTTCAAAAGATTTGGTAACTCAGGCTAAAACAGGGTTGGAAAGAATTTTAAACACTATTAAAAATCTTAAGTTTATTTTAGAAAATTCGTCTGACTTATCTTTTACAAAGGATGAAGAAGAAATTTACAATTCATTTTTAACATATAAAGATAAATTCAAAGAAGCAATGGATGACGATTTAAACACAGCAGACGCTATTGCACATATTTTTACACTTGTTCGTGATGTTAATACAAAGATTAACAATGACTCTTCTTACTCAAAAGAACTGCTTTTAAAAACTATCGCTTTAATAGAAGAACTTATTGATGTGCTTGGAATTAACTATAACTTAGAGGAAGACGATTTATCAAAAGAGGTTGAAGCGCTTATTGAAAAAAGGCAGGAAGCACGAAAACAAAAAGACTTTAAAAGAGCAGATGAAATAAGAGATGAACTTTTAAATATGGGAATTATTTTAGAAGACACCCGTCAGGGAGTTAAGTGGAGAAGAGCATAGTGATAGATAATTTTGAATTTAAAAATTTAAATGAGTATTCGCCATTGGTACTTGCATACTTAGGTGATGCAGTATATGAATTATATATCCGTTCTATGATTGTTGCAAAAAATAATATGCAGGTTAACAAACTTCACAAAGAGGCTACAGGCTTTGTTAAGGCAAAGGCTCAGTCGGATATTATGGAAATGATTTTACCTCTTCTTAGCGAAGAAGAAACTTTAGTTTTTAAAAGAGGAAGAAATGCTCACTCATACACAAGTGCAAAAAATGCAGATATTGTAGATTACAGACGCGCAACAGGCTTTGAAGCACTTATCGGATATTTATATATTGCAGGAAAGAAAGACAGAATTTTTGAACTTTTAAATGAAGTTTTGGGGGAAGAATAACTCTAAGTATTTTTAGGGAAAAGTGAATAGTGAATAGGTAATAAGTAAAATCGACATTCCCCTGTCGAAGAATGTCGATTTTTGGTACGCCATGAGGGATTTGAACCCCCGACGCATCGGTTCGAAGCCGATTGCTCTTCCGGACTGAGCTAATGGCGCATATTAAAATAACATATCTATTATATACCAAAATTATTAAAAAAACAAGAAAGGATTTTTTAAATGAGATTTATTCATACTGCAGATTTACATTTAGGATATAAATACAGTTCTTCATTTTCTGATGACACTGCGCTTAGTTTAAATGAAAATCACAAAAAAGTTCTTTCTAATATTATTGACCTTGGCTTAAATAAAAAAATTGATGCTCTTTTTATTGCAGGAGATTTATTTGATTCAAACTTTGTTTCCGCTTCCCTGATTTCTTTTGTAAAGAGTGAGTTTAACAGGGCTGATTTTAAAATTTTTATAGTATGCGGAAACCACGACCCTAAAACAAAAGACAGTATTTATGAAAACGAAGACTTTGGGGAAAATGTTTATATTTTCTCTTCTGATATAGAAAAAGTTACATATAAAGATGCTGATATTTACGGTTATTCCTTTTCTTCTTATCATAAAATTGACAACACTCTTAAAGATTTTAGAGTAAGTGATGAAGATAAGTTAAACATTATATTATTACATGCAGACTTAGTAAAGGACAGTTACTATAACCCTGTAACAAGCGAGGATATAATAAACACAAAGGCTGATTATGTTGCTTTAGGGCATATTCATCTTAACCCTGATATAAATAAAGCCGATAAGACTTACTTCGGATATTCAGGAACTCCTCAGGGCACAACTTTTAAAGAAACAGGCGATATGAGTGTTTTCTTATGCGAACTTGAAAAAGGCTTTTTAAAGTATGAAAAAGTGCCTGTTTATGAGCATATTTTTAAAGAACTTACAGTTAATTTAGATAATATTGAAACCAACGATGATATTATATCTTTGGTTAAATCTAAAATTTCAGATTTTAATATTTCAAAAACACTTTTTAATATAAATATAACAGGTTATATAAAAGACGGTTTTAATTTAGATAAAGACTACATTTTAGGCGAACTTTCCAAAAACCTTTTATATATAAAATCAGACTTTAATTTAACTACAAAATATAATTTAGACCTTTTAAAAGACGAAGATTCCATAAGGGGCGAATTTATAAGAAATGCCCTTAAAGAATTAAAGGATGAAGACCCTTCCTATATTATGAAGGTTATAGAATACGGGGTTAAGAAATTATGATTATAAATAAACTGTTTTTAAAAAAATACGGTAAGTTTGAAAATAAGGAATTTTTATTTTCCCCTAATTTAAATATTTTTATGGGAAAAAATGAATCAGGTAAAACTACAATTTCCACTGCTTTAAAAACCTTGTTTTATGCTGATTTAAATGGAAAAGGAAAATATAAAAAGAACTTTATTCCACTTAATGAAACCAAAGGCTCTTTTGATGCAGATTATACTTTGGATTCTAAGGTTAACTTAAAAAGCCTTGTTACTTTAGGAAAAACCAACGCAAAAACTTTAATTAAAACCATAAATTCAGATACAGGCGAAGCTTATAACTTAGAGTCTATAAATATAGGCGAAGATTTTTTTAATATTTCGGAAGAAATGTTTGACTCGGTATGCTACATAAAAGATACTGAACAAATTGCAAACATAATGCATAACAAAGAATATGTGCATGACACATTATCAAAGAATGAAAATAACATTATAGATATAGATTTAAGCGATGTTTTAAAAGAAATTAAAGATGAAATTCTTTTGTTTGAGAGAAAGACACAGTCGGGCAAAATTTATCCCCTTTCAGTAAGACTTAAAGAAGTAGAAGAAGCATTATATAATCTTACCGAAATTAAGGAATCATTAAAAAGTACCAAAGAAAAAAAAGAGCAACTTATAAAAAACGAACAAGCATTTAAAGAGCAACTAAAAAACATAGAAAAAAAGGAAGAATACATATTAAAATATAAAGAATATAAAAATGCAAACGAACAGGTAAATATAAGAAAAGAAATTGAAAGTTTAAAGGAAAAGGCGCAAAAAAGCAAGATTTCTTTTAATGAAATACCACCATCTGATTTAGAAAAATTAAAGGCATTTGAAAACTTTAATTTCAATAGAAAAAACACTTTATTTTCATTAATTTCAGGGATAGGTATTATAGTTTTATCTTTTGTTTTATCCTTTATAAACTTATACCTTGGTTTTTTAAGTTTAATAGGCGCTTATCTTTTAATTGACTTTTACAGAAAGAATAAAACAAATGAGATTATAAAAAACAAAAAAGAAGAATACACTTATCTTCTTAATAAATATAACATTACAAGCGTTGATGAATACATTAGACAAAAGGAAGACTTCTTAAAAAATGAGGGGGATAATAATCTTATAAAACAAAGGATAGAATTTTTAACCCTGTCTTTAAAAGATTATAATGAAAGTATCTTAAATCATTATTTTGAAGAACCGTCTTACACTTTAGAGTCTTTGCAAAAAGAAAAGGAAAATATTAAAAAAGAACTTTTTGATACTACCATTTTAATAAATTCTCTTTCCGAACAGGAAAAAAACGCTTTTAATAATATGCCTCATTATAATTTGCTCATTTTAGAAAAAGAAGAACTAATGAATAAAATTGACAAATTAAAGGAAGAAGCAAAAATTGCGACAGACTGCTATAATATTTTAAATACTACAAGCAACAGTTTTAAATCGTCATATATCCCTTATCTTAACAATGAAGTTAAAAATATTCTTAATGAAATTTTTGATGAGAATGTTGATTATTTTAACATAAATGATGATTTAAGTTGTGAGTTAAGAAGAGAAAACAACACAGATATTATTCCAAAAGATAATTTCTCCAAAGGGACAAACGGACTTATTTATTTTGCTCTTCGTCTTAGTATCTATAAACTTATATCAGAGAATGAAAAAATACCTTTAATTCTTGATGACTGTTTCCTTGATTTTGATGATGAAAGGTATGAAAAAATTATACAATATATCGAAAAAAATGTAAATTCGCAGATATTCTATTTTACTTCGCACGAAAGAATTTTTAATTTAACACTTGCCAACTCTACTATAAATAGGTTATAATAATATAAGGAGTTTTTTAAGGAGGTAACAATATGCTTTTTAAAACTAAGAGTGAACTTGGTATGATATGTGTGCGTGATAAGGCTATAAAAACTATTGCAAGCCATGTTGCATGTTCTTGCTACGGTGTTATAGGTCTTGCTCACAGAAGAACTAAAAAGAGTTTTTTTGACACTAAAGATAATATGAATGAAGCAATCAAGGTTAGTTATAATAATGGATTAGTTATAGATATTCACATCTATGTATCATACGGTATGAACATTCAGACTATATCCGGCAGTATTTTAGAAACATTAACATATACTTTAAACGATTCTTTCGGCCTTAAAGTAAACAAAGTCAATGTTCATGTTGACGGAATCAGAATGGATAAGTAGGTACAAGAATATGAATATATTAAAAAGTGATTTATTTATTAACATGCTGGTATCAGCATCTAATAATTTAGAGAACAGAAAAGAAGAGATTAACAGGCTTAATGTATTCCCTGTTCCTGACGGAGATACAGGGACTAATATGTCTCTTACCTTTTCTAAAGCAACAAAAGAAATCTGCGGTATGCAGGATTCTTCAGTTTCTGAAATTGCTGCGAAACTTTCTTCTGCCTCACTAAGAGGTGCAAGAGGTAATTCAGGGGTTATTTTATCTCAGTTTATAAGAGGTATAGCCAAAGGCTTTTTGGAAAAAGAAGATATTACAATAGAAGTTCTTGCCTCTGCTTTTAAATCGGGTACTGAATCTGCTTACAGGGCTGTTATGAAGCCTACTGAGGGTACAATTTTAACAGTTATGCGTGGTCTGTCCGACGAGGCAATGAAAGTATATGAAGAAACCGAAACTTTAGTTGATTTCTTTGAAAAGGTTATTAAAAACGGTAACGAAGTTTTAGACTATACACCTGAACTTTTACCTAAACTTAAACAGGCAGGAGTTGTAGACTCAGGCGGTATGGGGCTTATGGTTATTTTTGAAGGTATGAAATACTACCTTGACAATAATGAAATTATGCCTCTTATAGAAAACAGAGAACAGGCCGAAGAGTCTGCTGCAGGTCAGTATATTGAAGAAATTACTTTTGGCTACTGCACAGAGTATATTATAGTTAAAGAACACAGAGGCGCTGAAACTTTAAAAGATAAATTAAAACAAATCGGCGACTGTGTTGTTGTAGTTGAAGATGATGAGATTGTTAAAGTTCACGTTCATACAGACGACCCTGACAAAGCAATAGGTTACGGTCTTAAAATAGGTTCTTTAATTAACATTAAGATTGACAATATGCGTCATGAAAATGAAGAACTTAAGAAGAAAGAAGAAGAAAGACTTAAGAAAGAAAAAACCAAGTATGGTTTTGTTGCTGTTGCTGCAGGGGAAGGCTTTAAATCTATCTATTCAGAACTTGGAATTAAAGGCGTAATTTCAGGCGGACAGAGTATGAACCCGTCTACTGACGATATTTTAAACAAGGCAAAAGAAGTTAATGCCGAAACTGTTTTTGTTTTCCCTAATAATAAAAACATAATATTAGCCGCAGAACAGGCTAAAGACCTTTTTGACGGAGAACTTATAGTTATCCCTACAACAAGTATGGCTCATGTATTCCCTGTTATGATGGTATATGACGAATCTCTTGAAAAGGATGAACTTGAAGCAGGATTTTTAGAAATGCTTTCAACTGTGAAATCTGGTCAGGTTACTTATGCGGTAAGAGATTCTATGGTTAATGATATCGAAATTAAAGAGGGCGACATTATGCAACTGGTTAATGACAAGGTTGTTGATGTATCCCAAAGCGTTGAAGAAGGTATTATAGAAACTGTTAGAAAAATTGCCGACGAGGATACAGAGGTTATTACTCTTTATGCAGGTGAAGATGTTACAGATAAAGATTTGGAAACTGTTGTGGAAAAATTAGAGGGTATTTTCCCATCCTGCGATATAACATCATACAGAGGAGAACAGCCAATCTACTATTATATTGTATCTGCAGAATAAATTAAGATAATTTAAAAACCCGTAATATATTACGGGTTTTATTTTTTATCCACCAATATAAACCTTTAAAACAAGTGCTATAATTCCACTTGCAATAATTCCGACAAGCCATAAAGACGCTGTCATTTTAAGGTTTAAAAGGTCAAGCCTTTTATCGTCTTTTGCAAACTTATCATTTACTTTTTTCTGTGTTTTATCACAGTTTCCAATAAGTACATATCTTTCATCAAAAACTCTTTTTAGTTCTTTTATATCTTCATGAGTTACCATCATAATTCTTCCTCATTTCTCTTATTGTTTTTAGTAAAGTAATATGTAAATACGGAACTTATTGTTGATACAAAAAGCGTTCTTATCGCATCATCTTTAATTGCTGTATTTAATAATACTATTGTTATTAAAGTTATAACCAAAAGCAAAGTGATTATACTTTTTAAGTCTATTAGTTTTTTTATTTTATTTTTCATCATTTTTCCTCCTATTTATTTGCAAGTTTATAAAAAACCCAGTAGAGTTTACTTTTCTTTTCTCTTTCTTTTTCTAAAAGAGATATAAATTCCTTTTCATTTTCCACACTGTCAAAGGTTATATTATATTTCCACTTTAGGGCATAGTCTATATCATTTGCAGTTTCTATATTGCAGAGTCTTTTCTTAAAATTATCCCAAGCCTCAGGGCTATTTACCATTGGTGCAGGGCAGATTTTGCCTGTTACATCAAAATGGCGAATAACATTATCTAATGGGATATTATATTTTGCCATAAGGGATTTGACTAAACTTACCGCATTTATTACGGTGTTCTCATTAAAATAATATTCCCCTTTTTCATTTTTTAGAGAACATAATTCAATGCCGATGCTGTTGGAATTTCTGCACTCGTTATGCTTATATGTTTTACTTCCGCAATGCCATGCAGTATCTTTCTCTTCTACCGATTTACATACTTCGTTTTTATCTACAAAATAGTGGGCAGAAGATGAAAGGTTGGGAGTATTGGAATAATAGTCTATATTATCTTTGGCAGTATCACCGTTATTTGCTGTATAATGGATAACTATGTATTTTATTTTCTCGCTTCTTCCCTTTTTGAAATTTGTATGATTAGCCTCT
>JAFZHY010000016.1 GCA_017554615.1 Clostridia bacterium | reverse complement strand
TCAGTTTTATCACAAAAACTCCAC
The DNA here is from genome assembly GCA_017554615.1 of Clostridia bacterium. NCBI lineage: Bacteria > Bacillati > Bacillota > Clostridia > Clostridia bacterium. The sequence goes on along the minus strand of JAFZHY010000016.1, from coordinate 13,675 downwards.
CGGCTGCAGTGCTTCTTAAAAAAGCATGTAAAATTGACAGCGGATCTGGTGTACCTAACAAAACAAAGGTTGCAACAATCTCATCTGAAGAGGTAAGAAAAATTGCTGAACAGAAAATGCCTGACTTAAACGCTGCTAACATTGAATCTGCTATGAGCATGATTGCAGGTACAGCAAGAAGTATGGGTATCGTTGTCAAAGACTAACAGTCGTAAAAGTGGGAGGGTATAATCCCGAATTTTAACCACAAGGAGGTTTTTAAAATGAAAAGAGGAAAGAATTATCAAGAAAGTGCAAAGCTTATCGATTCAACAAAATTATACGATGTTGACGAAGCTTGTGCATTAGTTGTAAGCGCAGCTAAAGCTAAATTCGATGAAACTGTTGAAGCACACATTAAACTTGGTGTTGACTCTCGTCATGCTGATCAGCAGGTTAGAGGAGCTATCGTACTTCCTCACGGAACAGGTAAAGTTCCAAAGGTTTTAGTTTTTGCTAAAGGCGATAAAGCAAAAGAAGCTGAAGAAAACGGTGCTGATTTTGTTGGTGCTGAAGAATTAGTTGCTAAAATCCAGGGTGAAAACTGGTTTGATTTCGATGTTATCGTTGCAACTCCTGATATGATGGGTGTTGTTGGTAGAATCGGTAAAGTTTTAGGTCCAAAAGGTTTAATGCCTAACCCTAAAGCAGGTACAGTTACAATGGATGTTGCTAAAGCAATCGCAGAATTAAAAAGCGGTAAAATTGAATACCGTCTTGATAAAACAAATATTATTCACTGCCCAATCGGTAAAGTATCATTTGGCGGAGAAAAAATTGCAGAAAACTTTAATGCACTAATCGGTGCAGTAATTAAAGCAAAACCATCTGCAGCAAAAGGTCAGTATTTAAGAAGTGTAGCAATCGCTTCTACAATGGGACCTGGTATAAAAATAAATAACTCAAAATTAACAGATTAGTATTGACAAAGTCGTATCATTCTGTTATAATATCTCTGTTATCAATCCGAAGACGATAGGTGGAGTATTCCGTAAGTCCTATTGAGGAATGGTTTTTTAGTTATTACTTTAATCCCTTTCTGAGTTCTTCGGAAAGGGTTTTTTGTATTATATTTATCGGAGGTGAAATATAAAAATGGCAAGTGCAAAAATTTTAGAAGCAAAAAAGCAAGTTGTTGCTGAATTAAGTGAAAAAATCAGTAATGCTACAGCCGGTGTATTGGTTGATTACCAGGGTTTAACAGTTGAAGAAGATACTAAACTTCGTAAACTTTTAAGAGAAGCCGGTGTTGAATACAAAGTTATTAAAAACACACTTATCAAAAGAGCAATTGAAGGAACAAACCTTGAATCTTTAGGTGAATGTCTTGAAAGACCAACTGCTCTTGCATTAGCAAACGATGAAGTTATCGCTGCTAAAGTATTAGGAGATTTCGCAAAAGGAAATGATAAACTTGAAGTTAAAATGGGATTTTTAGACGGAGCAGTTATGTCTAAAGAAGAAGTTATCGCTTTAGGTAAAATTCCTGGAAGAGATACTCTTATCGCTCAGGCAGTTTGCGGTATTAACTCTCCGCTTACAAAACTTGTTGTCGTTTTAGACCAGATTTCAAAAAAATTAGCTGCTGAAGAAGCATAATTAAAAAAAGAATTTATTAAAATTAAAATATTTGGAGGTAAAGAAAATGAGTGAAAAAATCACAAAAATCATGGAAGATATCAAAGAATTAAAAGTATTAGAATTAAACGAATTAGTTAAAGCTTTAGAAGAAGAATTTGGCGTAAGCGCTTCTGCTATGGCTGTTGCTGCTCCTGCTGCTGGTGGCGCTGCTGCTGATGCTGGTGCAGAAAAAACAGAATTCGACGTTGTTATGACAGCTTTCGGCGACAAGAAATTAGACGTTATCAAAGTTGTTAGAGAATTAACAGGTTTAGGCTTAAAAGAAGCTAAAGAAATGGTAGAAGGCGTTCCTGCTACTGTTAAAGAAGGCGCTTCTAAAGAAGATGCAGAAGCAATTAAAGAAAAATTAACTGCTGCTGGTGCAACTGTTGAATTAAAGTAATTTAATACTTAAGTAAAAAAAGACCTTTCAAAACGAAAGGTCTTTTTTATGTACAAGTAAACTTTATGTTATGTTGACAAAATTCCCTATATTTATTATAATTAAACACGGTGATTTAATTGAAAGATAAGTTTTTAATGGGGTTAAAGGATGGTGTTCCAATAGCACTTGCATACATATCCGTATCTTTTGCTTTTGGGTTACTTGCCACTCAGGGTGGTTTATCGATATTTACATCAGTTTTAATATCCCTGACTAATTTAACAAGTGCAGGGCAATTTGCAGGGCTTGATATAATTATTGCAGGTGGCACACTTATTGAACTTGCAGTTACTACTTTAATAATAAACTTAAGATATTTTCTTATGTCTTTTGCCATATCTCAGAAAGTGGAAAAAAATATGACTGTATTACAAAGGCTTATTTGTTCATTCGGTATTACAGACGAGGTTTTTGCTGTTATATGCCAAAGAGAAGAAAAGGTGTCGTTTAAATATTTCTTAGGTCTTATAATATTGCCGATTTTAGGCTGGTCGACAGGTACTCTGACAGGAGCAGGGGCGAGTATGCTTCTTCCCCCAACTATAAGAACTGCTCTTTCTATTGCTATATATGGAATGTTTATAGCCATTATCATTCCTCCGGCAAAAAAATTTAAACCCTACTTTTACGCAATCTTAATATCAGTTTTAATTAGTTTGATATTTAGATATACACCATTTTTAAATTTAATATCGGGAGGTTGGGTAATAATAATTGCATCGGTTGTTGCATCTTTAATATGTGCATATTATTTCCCGATTAGAAAATGAACTACGAGAGAATTTTAATTTGTATATTTTTAATGGCAGGTATAACATATCTTATAAGAATGTTGCCTCTTGCATTTTTCAGAAAAGAAATAGAAAGTAATTTTGTTAACTCTTTTTTCAGTTATATTCCATATGCAGTTTTAGGTGCCATGACATTTCCTGAAGTATTCTATTCAACAGGTAATTTTATTTCTGCCTTGTGTGGAGTAATAGTTGCAATATTCTTATCATTTAAGAATAAGAGTATGATCATTGTATCTTTATCTGCCTGTGGAGCTGTATTTATTACCGAAAGATTTTTAGAACTGATTAAGTTTTTATAAAATATTAAAAGGTGAATCTCACATTCTGAGATTCACCTTTTTTAAAACAATTCTTTTATTATACACAGGCAGTTGCGCTTGTAACCTTTCCGTCTTCGCCAAATTGAATAATTAAAAGTTTAGGATTTTCAGTATCCTGATTTAGATAATATTCCATAGCATCATCTGTATTGCTCTTTAACCCGTTTATTCCAAGTATTGATAAAACTTCATCTTTTTCTTTGCCTATAAGGGCTTCGCTTCTTATAAGATTATCTGCCATTCTGTAACGTTTAGCAATATCAATATCCCATCTGTCGCAAGAAAAAGTCATCTGGTCTTTTGCAACCTTGTAAACAACAGCCCCTGCAACAGCAGCAATTCCTGCAATTATTGTACTAGTTATAAAACTTTTTTTCTTCATATTATTCCTCCTTAATCGGCTCGTCTGAAACGGTTGAAATATCTTCGCCCTCAGCAAACCTTAAATAATTATAAAATATAATAAAAGCGGCTTCTTTATACGGATTTAAAAACAGTGTGCTTAACCCATATGTAAAGGATGCTGCAATATGCCATAATATAAAACTGAGATTAAAGCCGATGTAATATAGTATATGCCCTCTCATTAATTTAATACTTTTTATAACTGCTTTAATACCTGATGTATTTTCATTATATAATATATATTCCGATAAAGCAATATAACAACTTACAATAATAGAGATAACCATAGATAAAACAAAGAACATCTCAACCATTGTAATAAATAAAGAATTGTTTTCTAAAATTAAAGATAAACTGTCTAAAGTATTCTGGTCAGGATGAGAAGTGTACTCTATAATACCTTTTATTAAATCATCACTTGCAAATTTATAGAAGAAAACACCTGTTATAAAAAGCGGCACAAAGGAAATAAGTTTTGTAATAAATATTGGAATAAGTTTAAAAATATACTTAAATCCGTCAAATAAATTGCCAAAAGGAGCATCTTTATTTTCAAGTGAATTAAATACAATTCCTATCGCTCCCATTCTGAAGCATGGAATAAGTATAAGATAAGAGGGGATAGAAAAAATTAAATACTGATACATATCTAAATTTATCTTACCCGGCAAAATAGTTAATAAATTAGTAAGCAGGGTAACAAATAAAAATGCAACAATACATTTTATATATTTCCCCGTAAGCCTCATTTTCGCAATAGTTTTAAAATATTTATATGGACGCATAAATAACCTCTTAATTATTTAAGTTCATACAGATTATCGCCCGACATACAAGAAACCGTAAGAGGAACATTTATTTTAACAGCATTTTCCATAGAATTTATAAGTACCTCTTTTACCTTTTGTAAATCTTCTTTCGTTGTTTCTATAACAAGTTCGTCGTGAATCTGTAATACTATTTTAGCATTTAAATTAAGTTTTTGCAATTCTTTTTGTGTTTTTATCATAGCGATTTTCATAATGTCTGCCGCGGTTCCCTGAATAGGAGTGTTAAGCGCTATTCGCTCTCCTGAAAGCCTTGTCATATAATTTCTGTCAGACAATTCTTTAATATACCTGATTCTTCCAAGCAGAGTTTTGACATATCCGTTTTCTTTTGCAAACTCTACAATGTCATACATATATTTTCTTATGTCAGGATATTTTGTAAAATAAGTATCTATAATATCCTTTGCCTCTTTTCTTGAAACCTGTAAATCTTTTGCAAGAGTAAATTCGCTCTTTCCGTACAAAAGACCAAAATTAACCATTTTGGCATTTGCTCTCATTTCTTTGGTAACATCTTTTATATCCACCGAGTAAATCTTTGAAGCAGCCTGAGCATGAATATCCTCATTATTATTAAATGCATTAATAAGATTTTCGTCTCCGCAAATCTGAGCAAGAACTCTTAATTCAATCTGCGAATAGTCCGCAGATACAAAAACATTGCCATTGCCAACAGGAGTAAAAAGTTTTCTAATCTGTCTTCCAAGTTCAATTCTTTGAGGAATATTTTGCAAATTAGGATCTGATGACGATAATCTGCCTGTCTGGGTAACTGTCTGATGAAAATTAGAATGTAAATTTCCGTTTTCATCGCATAAAGACAGTAAAGAATCAACATATGTTGACTTTAACTTCGCTATTGTTCTGTATTCTAAAATAAGGTCTATAACAGGATGCTCTCCCTTAAGATTTTCCAAAACAGAGTTGTCAGTGCTGTAACCTGTCTTGGTTTTCTTTGACGGTTTAAGACCAATTTTTTCAAATAATATAACGCTTAACTGTTTGGTTGAGTTAATATTAAATTCTTCGCCAGATATCTTATAAATTTCATAAGTAAGGTCTGATATCTTTTCTTCAAACTTTTTGCTTAAATCGTTTAGCGCAGGTACGTCAATTTTAATTCCTCTTATCTGCATACTCGCAAGTATTTTCATAACAGGAAGTTCAATATCGTAATAAAGTTTGGATAAATTATTTTCATCAAGACTGTCGCTTAATTTGTTAAATACTTCAGGGAAATGATATACAAATTCCTCATCTTTCTCACATGATTTATTTATTACAGAATAAATAATTGCACTAAGTCTTCCCTCTGAAGCAGGGTCAAGAAGATAGTTTGCAAGTTTAATATCAAAAATCTTACCTGAATAATTTATTTTGATAGAATTTAGATATATAATGTGTTCTTTAGCATTATATGTGATTTTGGAAACATTTTTATCCTCAAATATCTGTTTAAGAAGTTCAAAGTCTTTTTCAAAAGAAAGTTTTAATATTTTACTGTTGGAATTTATGATTATTTCGCTCTCATTTATTAAATAGAATAGATGAGTTGCGTTTTTTATAAAAGAAGTATCCGTTTCATATTCAATTTTAAAATCATTTACCTCTTCTTTTTTTGTATCAAACCCAAGCCTTTTAATAAAAGTATTAAGTTCTAATTTTTCAAACAGTAAAACAGCGTCTTCCTTAGGCGAAGAAACTTTAAATTCATTAAAATCAATACTTATTGGTACAAATCTATCTATTGTGGCAAGTTTTTTAGATAAAAATGCCATATCCTTGTTTTCTAAGAGTTTTTCTTTTACTGATTTTTTAATTAAAGGGGAGTCTAAATTTTCGTAAAGATTTTCAATAGACTTAAATTCTTTTATTAAAGAAATTGCAGTTTTTTCACCAACCCCCCTAACGCCTGGAATATTATCTGAACTGTCTCCCATAAGACCTTTTAAATCAATAAATTCCTTAGGCGAAACTCCGTATTTATATAAAACTCCTGATGTATTGTATGAAACTGTGCTGGTCTTTCCGCCCTGAGTGGTAACAAGTAAAACGATTGTATTATCCGAGCAAAGTTGCAAATCATCTTTATCTCCCGTTAAAATTTCACACTTTATATTTTTAGTTTCACATATATTTGAAACTGTTCCTATAATATCGTCTGCCTCATACCCCTCAAGTCCTATATGGGAAATATTAAGACTGTCAAGCACATCTTTTATAATGGGCAGTTGAGTGGCAAGGTCGTCAGGCATACCTTTTCTGTTAGCCTTATATAAATCATATAAGTCATTTCGAAAAGTCTTTTTAGACACGTCAAAAGCAACAGTTATATACTCTGGTTTTGACTCTTCTATAACTTTTAGTAAGATATTTAAAAATCCGAAAATTGCATTTGTAGGGATGCCCTCTTTTGTAGTTAAAGGCCTTATTCCGTAAAATGCACGATTTAATATACTGTTTCCGTCAATAATAAGTAATTTTTCCAATTTTGCCACCTCTTTTAGTATATTATAATCTAAAATTATATTATTATCAATAATAAAATATTTAAAAAAGAGTGATTAATATTTAAGGGATAAACTATTGACATAAAAATATAAGTTTAGTATAATACATATGAAGTAAAAGGGCTTATCTGCCTTTGGTATTCCAATAATAAGGGCAGGGTAAAACAAAGCGAAAAAATATTATAATAAACAAAAATTTTAACAAGGCGAAAGGAAGTAATTATTATGGGAAGAATTCTTAATTGGGCAGTCATAGGTTGCGGTGTTATTTCAAAATCTCACTGTGATGCAATCGCAATTTGTGAAAACACAAAACTTTATGCAGTATGTGATATTATCGAAGAAAAAGCAAAAGAAAAAGCAGAAGAATATCACGCAGAAAAAATCTACACAGATTATCACGAAATGTTAAAAGACCCTAATATAGATGTTGTATCTATTTGTACACCATCAGGTATGCACGGTGAAATGTGTAAAGCAGTAGCCGATGCAGGTAAAGCAATTCTTTGTGAAAAACCAATGGAAATCACAAAAGAAAAAATGGACGATTTAGTTGAATACATAGAGAAAAAAGGCGTTAAAATGGGTTGCGTATTCCAGAGAAGATGCGACAATAAGTTTATCGCAGTTAAAGAAGCAATCGACAGCGGAAGATTTGGTAAAGTAATCTTAGCAGATGCTTACTTAAAATATTACAGAAGTCAGGAATATTATAACAGCGCTGGTTGGAGAGCAACTTGGGAACTTGACGGTGGCGGAGCGTTAATGAATCAGGGCGTTCACGGTATCGACCTTCTTACATGGATTGCTGGGGACGTTGAAAGCGTATTTGCAAGATGTGAAACTCAGGCAAGAGATATCGTAGTTGAAGATACTGCTATCGCATCACTTAAATTTAAAAACGGTGCTATCGGTAACATCGAAGGTACAACTTCTGTATATCCTGCTCAGGATACAAGACTTGAAATTCACTGTGAAAAAGGTACAATTATCGTTTCTGATACAGGTATTTTACAATGGGAAATCGAAGGAAGCGACGAAACTGCTCCTGAAATTATCGACCCTGTATTCGAAATGAAAGATGACCCTACAAAATTACCTGCAACATCTCACGTTATTCCTCTTCAGGATATGGCAAATGCAGTTATTAACGATACAGACCCTGCAGTTACTCCTCGTAACGCAAGAAAAGCAGTTGACTTAATACTTGCTATTTATAAGTCTTCAGACGAAAAGAGAGAAATCACTTTATAAAATTAAAAGACAGAGAGGGAATTTATTATGTTCAGAGTTGGTATTTTAGGTTCAGATAACTCACATGCTCAGCATTTTGCAACATTATGTAATGTTGAAAAAGCATATGGTGATGATGTCAGAATAGAATGTATATATGGCAGAGACGATGACCCTGCTCACACTAAAGAAGTTGCCGAAATCGGTAAAATTCCGTATATCGCAAAAGACCCTAAAGAATTTTTAGGCAAGGTAGACGCTGTTATGGTTGTTTACAGAAGAGGTGCTCTTCACGTTCCTGAAATTCTTCCGTTTATCGAAGCAGGTCTTCCTGTATGGCTTGATAAACCAGTTTGCGAATCTTTGGAAGATATCGAAATTTTAAGAGAAGCAGTTGAAAGAAACAACACTCTTATCACAGGTGGTTCAACTCTTAAATACAATTACGAAATTCTTACATTAAAAGATAAAGTAGAATCAGGCAGATTAGGTGCAGTTTCTGGTGGATGTATTAACTTCCCTGGAGATTTGGAAAGTGAATACGGTGGAATATTCTTCTACGGTTCACACTTAATTGAAATGATGCTTTCAGTTTTCGGTTACGATGTAAAGAGTGTTACAGCAAAAACTGTTGCACCTAAAAACTCTCTTGTAATCGTTAAGTATGAAGACAGAATGGTATCTTTAGCGTTTAATAATCTTTGTCCTTCATTCCATATTACTGTTTACGGTCTTGATAAAGCATGTAATGTAGAAGTTGATATTTCTTTCATTTACAGACTTGGTTTTGCTAAATTTGTTGAAATGCTTAAAACTAAGAAAATGCCTTTATCATTTGACGATTTGGTTAAACCTGTATATGTTCTTAACGCTATTAAAAAATCACTTGATGAAGACAGAGAAGTTGAGCTTTGCGAACTAATTAAATAGGAGTAAACTAAATGGGTAAAAAATGTTTATATAACGGCAAGGTTATTACCTCAGAAAGAATAATCGATAATGGTTATGTTGTTTTTGAGAATGGTAAAATTACACAAGTGGGAGTTGATTTTAACCCATCATCTTTTGACGGAGAAAAAATAGATGTATGCGGTAAATATATCGCCCCTGGTTTTGTAGATATCCACTGTCACGGTGGCGGCGGAGCAGACTTTATGGATGGAACAGTTGATGCTTATATAACAGCAGCAACAACCCATGCAAAACACGGAACAACTGCGCTTTTACCAACTACCTTAACCAGTACAAATGAAGAATTGCTTAACACCTTTGAGATTTTTAATCAGGTTAAACAAATGGAGTTTGACGGAGCAAAACTTATCGGTCTTCATTTGGAAGGTCCGTATTTCAGTCCTCTTCAGGCTGGTGCTCAGGACCCAAGATATCTAAAATCTCCTGTTAAGGAAGACTATGAAGAAATTGTAAGTAAATCTTACGGTAATATTATAAGATGGAGTGCTGCTCCAGAACTTCCGGGTTCAACCGAGTTTGGCGCATATCTTAAAGAACAGGGCATTTTAGCATCTATCGCTCACTCAAACGCGAAATATGAAGATGTTGTTTTAGCATATGAAAACGGTTTTAATCTTATAACTCATTTTTATTCAGGTATGTCTACTATAGTAAGAGAAGGTGGTTACCGTAAACTTGGAGTTATAGAAAGCGGTTATGTAATAGATGGTATGAACGTTGAAATTATTGCAGACGGTCATCATCTTCCAAAAGAACTGTTAAAACTTGTCTACAAATCAAAAGGTGCAGAAAGAATTGCTCTTGTTACCGACTCTATGAGAGGTGCAGGTATGCCTGACGGTCAGGAAAGTATCTTAGGAAGCTTAAAAGACGGTCAGAAAGTTATCATCGAAGGCGGAGTTGCAAAACTTATGGACAGAACTGCTTTTGCAGGTAGTGTTTGTACTACTGACAGATTAGTCAGAACTATGTATAAACTTGCTGATGTTCCACTTCTTGACGCTGTTAAAATGATGACTATTGTCCCTGCAAGATTTGTTAAGATTGATAATAAAAAGGGAAGTATTGCACTTTCAAAAGATGCTGATTTGGTTGTATTTGACGATAATATTAATATCGAAATGACTATCAGCGAAGGTCGTACAATTTATAAAGCGTAAAAACCTTATAAAAGGATGCAGTTAATTTAACTGCATCCTTTTTTTAAGCAAAATCTTCAAAAAATTCAAGCATTTCCTCTTGGGAATTTACCTCAATGCCACCTTTTAAAATGGCAATGTCATCACTACTGTATTCTATTAAATTTATTTTAATAGATTTAATAACATTTGAAGGGTCTTTTTTGTTATATGCTACCAAAGAATTTCCCCTTAAGATTATTATAAAATGATTATCACATTCCATAGAAGAATATCGTATTGCAGAAATGGAGTTTTCGTTATATCCTGTTACCTCAATGTTAGGGTTTTCTTCTTTTATCTGGTCAATAGTTTTACTGATAAAATTATCAGGGATAATTGTATTTGAAATTGTGCTGTGTCCGCATACAAAATACTCTGTAAGATGAAGTTCGGCATTTTTGTCATATAATACCATATTTTTCTCTATGTTGTTTTTAGACACGTTTTGTGAACCGTCTTCGTCTATCTTTTTATCCCTTAAATTTAAAGGCTCGGTTAAATTAAAAAATATAAAAAAAGCCGTCAGTAAAATAAGGAATACGCAAACGCAAACGGTTATAATAAGCCCTAATGGTTTTTTCTTCCTGTAAGAGTAATAGTTGTACATAAAATCACCTTCTGTTAATCTATTTTTGGCAAAATTCATATAAAATATACAAACTTTAAAATATCTCTTTATTTTTATTTTTTTTATGGTATAATCAAGGTATAAAGGTATGTTTACTTAAATTTACGGAGGTGTATTTTATGCCTGGTACAAAAGATGAAAATGTATATGAAAAAACCTCTATGGGTTCAAAGAAGAAAAAGAAAAAGTCAAAATTAAATAAAAGGCTTATAAAATTATTTATCACATTGTTTTTATGGGTGTTTGCAGTGGGGTTAATTTATGTTGTAATAACAGTTGCCTCTGCAACGAGTGAAAATATTGATATTGACGGTTATCTTAGAAATTACAGTGGTCAGATTTTTTATGAAAACCCTAAAACAGGCAATTATGAAAATCTTGATAATATATATCTTAATGAAAACAGAGTATGGGTATCTATTACAGAAATGCCTAAGCATTTAAAAGATGCAGCAGTTGCCATAGAAGATGAGCGTTTTTATGAGCATGGCGGGGTAGACTTAAAAAGAACATTCGGTGCCTTTATCTATTATATTATTGATAAAGAATCAGCTTACGGTGGAAGTACCATTACACAGCAGTTGGTTAAAAATGTTACAGGGCAGGATGACAGGTCAGTTACCCGTAAAGTTAAAGAAATCTGGAATTCTTTCAGATTAGAAAAGCAAATGTCAAAAGAGCAGATTTTAGAACTTTATCTTAATACCATATATCTGTCGCAGGGCTGTAACGGAGTAGGCGCTGCTTCAAGAATTTATTTTAATAAAGAGCCTATGGAACTTACAGTGGCAGAAGCGGCAGCAATAGTGGGTATAACACAGTATCCGACAAGATATGACCCGTTCTTAAACCCTGAGAACAATAAGGAAAAGCAGAAACTTGTTCTTAAAAAAATGTATGAACTTGAGTATATAACAAAAGATGAGTACGAAGAAGCACTTAATGAAAAACTTAATTTAATAACAGAAAATTTAAACGACGGTAAAAATTATAACTCATATTTTGTAGACCAGGTTATTACGGAAGTAGCAGACGACCTTGTTGAGCAAAAAGGGTATGACAGGGAAACTGCACTTAAACTTATCCATACAGGCGGATTTGAAATATATGCAACTATCGATCCGTCAATACAAAGAAAAATGGACTCGGTGTATATTGATACATCAAACTTTCCACATTCGGGCGTCCAGTCTTCTATGGTTGTAATGGACCCTTATACAGGTCAGGTAAAAGGTATATCAGGTGGTGTGGGGCGTAAAAGTGGCGATTTTGTTCTAAACCGTGCAACAATGTCTCCAAGGCAGCCAGGCTCTTCCATAAAACCAATTTCCGTGTATGCACCCGCATTAGAATACGGAATTATCTCACCAATGTCAGTTCGTGTTGACCAGAGTACCACTTTCTATAAAGGTCAGCCTCATGAGTGGACTCCTAAAAACTCAGGCAATAAATTTGAAGGCCCTGTTACAATTCAATATGCAGTTCAGCGTTCGTTAAATACTATTGCAGCTCAGGTATTGGACGAACTCGGCGTTGAAAAATCAAGAAAATTTATGACTGATAAACTCGGTATTACCACACTGTCTAAAAATGATGGCTTATCAGGCTTATCTTTAGGCGGTCTTACCAACGGAATAACAACATATGAAATGACTGCAGCATATTCAGCCTTTGTAAATAATGGCGTCTATATAGAGCCTCATACATATACTAAGGTTATAGATAATATGGGCAGAGTAATTTTAGAGAAGAAACCTAAAAAAATATACGCTATGAGTTCCGAAACTGCCCAGAATATGTGCAGAATGCTTTATAGAGTAGTAACTTACGGAACAGGTACAGAAGCAGGTCTTTCAACTGTTATGGTAGGTGGTAAAACAGGTACAACTGATGATAATAAAGACAGATGGTTTGTCGGTATTACCCCATATTATGTAAGTGCAGTATGGTACGGTTATGACGAGCCTAAAGCGTTGAGTTCTATAACAGGTAACCCTGCCGCGCAAACATGGAAGAAGGTTATGTCAAAAGTTCATGAAGGGCTTTCTTATAAATCACTTCCTTTGGGCGATAATATGATAAGCGTGGATATCTGCAGTGTTACAGGTAAAGTGGCAGCACCAACCTGTATTGACGAAAATAAAGAGTCAACAGCAGTTACTACCAATGTTCCTTATTCATCAGCACCAACTGAGATATGTCTTCCTTCTGAAGTTCATCCTGATTTTAGTATGGAAGAAAATCCTCAGGGCGAAATAACAGAAGGGGACATTGTTCCTGAAACCGATGTAAATATCGAAACCCCTGATGCAGAAAATACCCAACAGGCAGCATAAATTAAAAGAGTAAAAAACAGATGTGAAAACATCTGTTTTTTTAATAAAAAGTTATAAAACCCATTGACAAAACATATAATAATATGTATAATACAACTTGTCTTAAGAATGTTTAAAATTTTTTTAAAAAATTATAAAAAATGTGTTGACATTCAAAAATAGTTATGATATAATACTTTTGTTGCTTACGAAAGAGCAATTATAGATGGGCGCATAGCTCAGCTGGGAGAGCATCTGCCTTACAAGCAGGAGGTCATAGGTTCGATCCCTATTGCGCCCACCATCTATTATGGCCCGGTAGTTCAGTTGGTTAGAACGCTAGCCTGTCACGCTAGAGGTCGAGGGTTCGAGTCCCTTCCGGG
>JAFZHY010000015.1 GCA_017554615.1 Clostridia bacterium | reverse complement strand
TTTTATTATTGCGAAAGCCTAACAAGCATCACCATCCCCGATAGCGTAACAAGCATTGGTTATAGTGCATTTTGTTATTGCGAAAGCCTAACAAGCATCACCATCCCTGAAGGAGTAACAAGCATTGGTTATGGTGCATTTTATTATTGCGAAAGCCTAACAAGCATCACCATCCCCGATAGCGTAACAAGCATTGGCAATGGTGCGTTTGATGATTGCGAAAGCCTTATAAACATTACAGTAGATGTAAATAACCCGAATTTCAGTTCTGTTAATGGTGTTTTGTTTGATAAAAACAAGACAAGACTTATTAAGTATCCGGCAGGCAAGAGTGATACAACATACACCATCCCCGAAGGAGTAACAAGCATTGATAAGTATGCGTTTCAGTATTGTATAAGCCTAACAAGCATCACCATCCCCGAAGGAGTAACAAGCATTGGTAATGGAGCGTTTTATGATTGCCATAGCCTAACAGATGTATATTATAGTGGAAGTGAATATGATTGGGCGAAAATCAGTATTGGGGGGATAAATTCATATTTAACTAATGCAACGATTCATTATAATAATCTTCCGCCTATAGAATATGAATATCTTCCTCCTGTAAGTATAAGCAATGGAGAATTTAATTTTGCATCAGGCAAGGGTTCTGCATATTTTGATTATTATGATTATTATTTTAAGAATAATGCTTACTCATATAATCATGATTTGGCAAAAACATCAATGCGGTTGGCCCTGTCTGCATATGGTAAAATTCAAAAATTGAAAGACGACAATGGTGAAGTAATAGAGAAAATTTACGATAATGCGCCTCAAAATGTGGCAAACTTTCTCGGTCAGTTGGGATTTGTTGGTGTAGACTATAATGATGAATTCACAGAGCCACCTGAACGTAATTCGATTGGTGTCATCGCAGGAAGAAAGCATGTCATATATCCCGATGGTAACTATACACTAATTGCGGTGGCAATCCGTGGCGGTGGTTATGAGAATGAATGGGGCGGAAACTTTAACGTTGGAAGCAATGATCATCATGCTGGTTTTGAGTTAGCGCGTAAACAGGTAGTAGAGTTTATAAAAACATATATAGCAAGTCAAAGAATTGGCGGAAATATCAAGTTGTGGATTACAGGATATAGCCGTGCAGCGGCAACAACAAACCTTACCGCCGCATATTTTGACGAAAACCCAAGTGCAATTGGTTCGATGGTAACACTTACTCCTGAAAATATTTACGCATATTGTTTTGAAGCACCTGCTGGTGTTGTGAATCCCGATAATGAAACTGGGCTTTATAATAACATTTTCAGTATTGTAAATCAGCATGACTTTGTCCCTATGGTTGCTATGCGTAAATGGGGTTATGACAGATACGGCATTACAAAATATTTGCCATCTGCTCAAACTAATAAGAATTACTATGATTTAAGAAATGACATGCTTGACTACTTTGCACAGTATCATAAATCAGATTATAAAGTGGATGATTTTACATATTATTATACTTTTGCATCAAATAAAAATTTAATTAAGAATGGATATGGTACTCAAGGTGTTTATCTTGAAAAGGTGATAGACAAGCTTGCCGAGAACATAGGAAATCCTTCTAACTATGAAAACGAATTCCAAGAAATGTTTGAATATATTGGTGAAAATATTGTTGGCTTAGGAAAAACAGAAGAGTTGGCGAATAGCTTGCTTGACGAAATGAAAAGCCGCTCGTTGTTATATCTAGTTGAAGGAACATATCTGCTTAATCCTAATACATGGGCTATAGCAGGGACAGCATATTTAACAACCCGTTCTGCAGTAAAAGATGCTTTTGAAAACATAGGAATTTCAGTGTCAAGTGATGCAGTAGATACCCTTGTAGGATTGATTATAGATTTAGGATTTGATAATGTTTATACTTTACTTCAAAATACATCAGGGATTGCTCAAGGTCACTATCCGGAGCTTTGTATGGCATGGCTTGATGCAATTGATGAAGATGATTTTTCGGATAAGAGGCTCAGAACACTTTACTTAAACTGTCCTGTTGACATGGAAATTTATGATAGTAATGACAATCTTGTAGCTGCGGTGTATGATAATACTCCGCAGAAAATTGATGGCAGTGCAATTGTTCCATTCATAGACGAAAATGGTCAAAAGATTGTATACTTACCACAAGATGAAGAATATAGAATTGAAGTTATAGCAACAGATGACGGCGAAGTGACTTATTCTGTTCAGGAGAGAGATATTAACACCGGTTCGACAAAGGTTATTAACTATAATAATATGTCGGTTAAAAAGGATGATACTTTAACAGGCACTGCCGAAAATCTTAAAGCAACCGAGATTGCGACCTATATGCTTTCTTCAAATAGTGTGGAAGTTTCCGAGGCCGAAGTTTTTGAAGATGCAGAACCTATTACAGTAGAGACTAATGCAATAGGAAACGGTGTTGTAAGTACCGGAGGAGAATACTATAAGGGTGAGTTTGCAGAGGTTGTTGCAACTCCTGCTGAAAATGAAGAGTTTTCAGGATGGTACAACGGAGAAACAATCATATCGTCAGAAGCAACATATCGTTTCCAAGTAACAGAAGCAATTACTCTTACTGCAAAATTCACAGAAAACACCTGCGAGATAATATTCTTAGACGACGAAGATGATGTTATTTCCACTCAAAGAATAGTAAAAGGAACCACAGTTGAAATTCCCGAAGCTCCCGAAAAATCCGGTTATCGATTTGAAGGGTTTTATAAAGACAAAGAATATACAACTGCGATAACAGAAGGTGATGTTTATACAGAAAATACAACACTCTATGCAAAATATTCAGAACCAAGCTCCTCCGATGGTTTCTACTACTTCCCTATAGATGACACCACTGCTGAAATAATTGGATATGAGTATAATGATTATGAGTTATGGATTCCAGTTTCACTTGATGGATATACTATAACAAAGATTGTAGATTCATCTTTTAAAGATGCTGAATTTGAAACTGTTTTTATACCTGATACAATTACAGAAATCGGTGCTAATGCCTTTGAAGGATGTGACTATCTTGAAACCGTCAATTACATAGGCACAGAGGAACAATGGAATGCAATCACCATAGGTGAAAACAACGATGCTTTAGTAAACGCAGACAAAGTGTTTGACTATAACGAAGATACTGTCTATGGTGGATTTGGAGAAGTTGACTTTACAGGTTCTGCAGTAGAAGGTACGCTTTGGTTTGATTATGCATATAAAAACTGTGTTGCCATTATAGAAATTTTAAATTATGATGGAGAAACTGAAAAAACTCTTGAAATTGCAATACCTGCCGGAACTAAGGAAAAAGAGTTTTCTATTCCTTTTGATGCAGATGATGATGAACATGAAATTTATGTTTCGTTTGTGAATAATACTACTGAGAAAATTGAAGTTGGCGAAGGAGATTGGGATTATTTCTATGCAGAACGAGAGCGGTTTACAGATGGTGATTATACATATGTGCTATCTGATGGTAAGGCAATTATAGTAAGTTATAATGGAACTAATACTGAAGTTGAAATTCCTGCAACATTAGGTGAATTTTCAGTTGTTGGAATTGATGATTATGCCTTTGAAGAATGTTTGTATGAGAATGAGGTGGAAATCACATCATTAACACTACCAAGTAGTATAGAAAGTATATCTGAATGGGCATTAGATTGTCTATATACTCTTGCAACAATCAGTGTCGCTGATGAAAACGAGCATTTTTGTGTAGTTGATAATGTTCTGTTTGATAAAGACAAAACAAGACTGGTTAAATATCCTGCCGGAAAAATAGGCGATAGTTATTCAATCCCAAATACTGTTAAAGTTATTTCAGCTACTGCGTTAGCAGATAACGAAAACTTAACAACAGTTATAATACCTGATAGTGTAACAGACATAAATGGATATGCATTCACAGGTTCTGCAATTAGCACTGTTACTATACCGGCAAGTGTAATAAACATTGAGACTGCTGCATTTTCATGGTGTTATAATTTAAGTGAAATTAATGTCAGCGGTAATAATACACATTACACAGCAGTAGATGGAGTGTTATATAACAAGGATAAGACAATGTTAATGCAATATCCTATGGGCAAAGAAAACACATCGGTTGTAGTTTCTGCGGGTGTTACTACAATTTGTGAAACTGCATTTTTAGGTTGCCAAGCAGGTACAGTTGTACTACCCAAGAGTCTGACATTTATTGATTACAGAGCATTCTATAATTGCGAAAACTTAAAAACTGTATTATATTATGGTTCACAAGAGGATTGGCAGAATGTAGACGTTGAATATCGTAACGATGATTTGATGTACGCAGATTTTATTTACAATTATGATGAAAATGCTTCTGTAAATGCCGATATTATAAGTTGTTATTATGATGAAGGCAAAGTGGTTGCGAACATAAAATATAACTATATTTTCGAAGACTGCACCACGTTCTTTGCTATTTATAATGAAGATGGAAGATTGGTTGCTATGGACAGCAAGCCGGTAACCAAGAATGACACCGATGCGACTTTTAGAATAGAAGTTGGCGAAGATTGTAAAGATATGGAAGTGAAAGCATTCTTCTGGGAATCATCAAACACACTAAAACCATTAGGAAATGTAGCATATGGTGTTGTTGGTGACCTCGTGTTAGAATCCACACATCCATATGGAAACAACATTGATGAAACGAAAGTATATACATATAGTGGTGATTGCACGAGTATAGATGTCACTTTCTCAGATGATACGGAAACTGAAAGTGGATGGGATTATATTATCATTTATGATTCAAATGACAATATAATCGGTGAATATAGCGGAACAGAGCTTGCTGGACAGACAATTAGAGTTCTTGGCAACACCGTTAAAATTCGTTTAACTAGTGATGGTTCATATACCGAATATGGTTATAGAACAGAAAGTATTCGTGTAAATAAGTAAAAGTACTCGTGTCAAGTCCATACAATTTAAAAGATTAGTTTGCCGATAATAAATATTTACATATCGGGCAGGAAAATCTAATATTCCTGCGGGTTCTAATTGGATGTGTTTAAGGAAAAACAGGTGAAAAAATAGGGAAAAGTTAGTAGGTCCATATTGTAAAAACAACAAGGTTCTCCGAAATATAGAAATCTATGATTTCGTAATATTTCGTGATGGTTCTTATTATTCACTGTTCTCCCGACTTGACACGAGCCTTAATTAGATTGTTTCAAATATTATCGAATACTAAACGGAGATGATTTTATGAATGAAATATATATTTGTATGTTATTGTGTTTTTTTTGCTCCGATAGGTATATTTTGTTTGTTCTGGTCCTTTAAAAAGCCTTTTTTGAGTATAGTTATTTATTTACCTTTGTTGTTGTATTCAATAATAAAAAATGTATTTTTAATTGGAAGATATAAAGGATTTTTGGAAGAAATAAAATTATTTTTACATAGTGATGCTGTTTTAGCAATTTATATTGTTTGGCTACCAAGTATTATAGGTTTTGTTCTTATAAATATAGTCTATGTTATTATTCAAAGAATTAAAGTCAAAAAGTAGAATTTGTGACGAATTTAAACTGTCTATATTTTTTTTGTTTTTGAGTTGACTTATTTTCTTTAAATGTTATGATAAAACATCTTGTATAAAATCAATTTATGTAATATACTTTAGTTAGAAATATATATAAGAAAAAATGGGAGGTTTTTATTATGAAAATTTTTATTGACACAGCCAATATTGAAGAAATCAGAGAAGTGTATCAATATGGTTTTTTAAGTGGTGTAACAACAAATCCTTCGCTTATAGCAAAAGAAGGAAGAGATTTTAAACAGGTTGTTAAAGAAATTTCAAGTTTGGTTGACGGACCTATATCAGCAGAAGTTATAAGTCTTGATTGTGAAAATATGGTAAAAGAGGCAAGAGAACTTGCTAATATTGATAAAAATATAGTAATTAAAATTCCAATGTGTGCTGAAGGTTTAAAAGCAGTAAGTATTCTTAGTAAAGAGGGAATTAAAACAAATGTTACATTGATATTTTCTCCATCACAGGCGCTTCTTGCAGCTAAGTCAGGTGCAACATATGTTAGCCCGTTTGTAGGCAGACTAAATGATATTTCTTCTGAAGGCAATGCTCTTATTGAAAAAGTTGCCCAGATTTTTGATATGCACGGTATATCTACAGAAATTATTGCAGCAAGTATAAGAAGCCCTGAAGATACAGTTAGTGCTGCGTTGGCAGGTGCTCATATTTCTACAATTCCTTATAAAGTAATAATGCAGATGATGAAACATCCTTTAACCGATAATGGTATCAGTATATTTATGAAAGATTGGGAAAAGATGTCTAATATATAATTAATTTTAAACTTAATCTAAGCCCATAAAAAAACTATGGGCTTATTTTTTCTTTTACAATACTAAAAATTTATTCTTTTTATAACACCACAGGCAATTTTTTCTCCTGCATTACCTGACGGTTGAGTTCTAAAATCATCAGGCATAGAGTGTATTATAACAGTTTTCCCTATAATTTCATTTAGATTAAAACGGTCTGTTAAAAAGGAAGAAAAAGCCATATTTTTTACACAAAAAAGCGGAGGTAAATCTCCTGCGTGGTAAGGATGAGCACAATTATCGGGATTATAGTGTGTTAAAGAGTTTTTAAAATAATCACTTTCATCTCCTGTGCAACTTGTACCCTCGTGAATATGGAATGCAAAAACACTATTTTTACATTTCATATCTGAACATGGAAGATTATTTATTATAGTTACCATAACTATACCCAAATTAACAGGATAAAAATAAACATTTCCTGATATTTTGGGATAATTTTTACTCCCCTTAATTTGTGCTATGGCTCTTGGTTTAGTATTTAGAAGAGTATTAAAATTTATATTAAACATAAAAAAACTCCTTATTATAAAATATATAAATATTTTATGAAAAAAATAAATATAATGTTATAAGCTAAGGAGGAGTTTGTATTGAAATATTCCTTGTTTTAATATACTTTATTCGACATTTTTTATTGACACTAAAGTAATAGTATGTTATACTAAATTATCATTAAACAATTGGAAGTATACGCCTTTTACGATAGGGTTTCCAAGAGTGAGAATGTACGACCGCTTGTGTTTTTTTACAAGCTAAGGCCAGACGGACAGCCGGGTCGAACGCCGAAAACCGATTTAATCGGTTGGCAGGGAATATCTGCCTTATTGATTGAGTTAAAAGCTCAAATTTTATAAGTTGGTTACTTTATAACCATTTGCGATGCACACATCGGCTTGTGAAACGGTCAATAAGAGTACGCGTAAACAATCTTTACTTACACTCTAAAACCTATCAGATAGTATAATTATCCATTTTTTTAGGTTATTATATATTGTGATTTCACGGTAAGCAATGTGTCATATTGCTTACCGTTTTTGTTTATAAATTATTTTAAGGTGGGGAATTGGGTATGAAAAAAATTATTGAATTAAAAAATATTTCCAAGGAGTTTGATTCTGAAAAAGTCCTTGATAATATCACCCTTGATATATATGATAAGCAGTTTGTTACTTTGCTTGGTCCTTCAGGTTGCGGTAAAACTACGACATTAAGGATTGTAGGAGGTTTTGAAACTCCTGACAGTGGCGAAGTTTTATTTGAAGGAAAGAAAATTAACGACCTTCCTCCATATAAAAGACATATCAATACTGTTTTTCAGAAGTATGCTCTTTTTCCGCATCTTAACGTATTTGAAAATGTTGCTTTTGCTCTAAGACTTCAGAAAATTCCTAATAAAGAAATAATTAGAAGAGTTAAAGAAATGCTTGAACTTGTTGCTTTAAAAGGCTTTGAAAGAAAAAATGTTACAAAACTTTCAGGCGGTCAGCAGCAGAGAGTTGCAATAGCACGTGCCCTTATAAATAAGCCAAGAATACTTCTTTTAGATGAGCCTCTTGGTGCTCTTGATTTAAAATTGAGAAAAGATATGCAGAATGAACTTAAAAAAATTCAGAAGCATACCGGTATAACTTTTATATATGTTACTCACGACCAGGAAGAAGCCCTTTCTATGTCTGATGTTGTTGTTGTTATGGCTGACGGTCAGATTCAGCAGATAGGTACTCCTACTGATATTTATAATGAGCCTGTTAATGCTTTTGTTGCAGATTTTATAGGTGAAAGTAACATTGTTGACGGAATTATGAATGAGGACTTTAAGGTTACTTTTTCTGGCCATACCTTTGATTGCGTTGACAAAGGTTTTGATAAAAAGGAACTGGTTGACGTTGTTGTTCGACCTGAAGATGTTGATATTGTTGACATTGATAAGGGAATGTTAAAAGGTGTTGTAACAGCAGTAACGTTTAAAGGCGTTCATTATGAAATTATAGTTGATATAAATGGATTTAAGTGGATGATTCAGTCTACTGATTTTGTTGATGTTAATGCCGAGATAGGTATTTTTATTGAGCCTGAGGCTATTCATATAATGAGAAAGTCAGATTATTCTGGTCAGTATGGAGATTATTCAACATTCAGTGATGAAATTGAAGAACTTTCAAACACAGAAACAGTGGAGGAATAAGAAATGGAAAAAACAAAAGGCGGACTTGGCAGATTTGTTGCTGCTCCACATATTTTCTGGACCCTGCTTTTTATAATAGCACCACTGTTATTTGTTATTTACTATACATTTACAACTCCTGACGGAGCATTTACCTTGGATAACATTTTTTCCTTAAAGGAGCATGTTAATACCTTTTACCTTTCAGTAAGTTTATCGGTAATTGCAACATTTATTTGTTTTGTATTAGGATATCCTTTGGCATATATGATAGCAAAAAGCGGTGAAAAGTCTCAGAAAATAATGATAACACTTATTATGCTTCCGATGTGGACTAATCTTTTAATAAGAACATATTCCATGATGGCTATTATGGATGACGGAGGTTTTTTAAACAGTATCTTAGCATATTTTAACCTTGGCAAGTTGCATCTTATAGGTACAAAAGGTGCAGTAATTTTTGGTATGGTTTATGACTTTTTTCCTTATATGGTGCTTCCTATTTATACAACTATATCCAAACTTGATAATTCAGTTATAGAAGCAGCAGGAGATTTGGGATGTAATTATTTTGAAACTATTACAAAAGTTGTTCTTCCTTTATCTTCTTCAGGCATTATATCAGGAGTAACTATGGTTTTTGTACCCTCAATAAGCACATTTTACATTTCCCAGAAATTAGGGGGAGGAACATTTGAACTTATAGGGGATACAATAGAGCGTCAGTTTCAGAACAGTACAACATATAACGTAGGGGCGGCAATCTCTCTTGTTATGATGATTCTTGTGCTTATTTCTCTTGCTATAATGAATAAATTTGCAGAAAAAGAAGGAGGCAACTAAAATTGAAAATATTTTCAAAAATCTATATTGCACTTATATTTACAATTTTATATATTCCTATTTTAGTTCTTATGCTTTTTTCTTTTAACAGCACTGCAAACACAGGCGATTTAACAGGTTTGTCGCTATATTGGTATAAAGAACTGTTTAACAGTCCTGAAACATTTACTGCGCTTAAAAATACACTTTTACTTGCAATAAGCGCATCAACTGTATCTACCGTTATCGGTACTGCCGCTGCAGTAGGTATTACAAAGTTTAAAAGAAAATACACAAAAGGTGCTCTTCTTTCTGCAACAAATATTCCTATGATGAACCCTGATATTGTAACAGGGATATCAATGATGCTATTATTTGTTTTTGTGGGGACAATGCTTGGTAATGAAGATAAACTTACCTTTACAACTCTCCTTATAGCCCATATAACTTTTTGTCTGCCTTATGTTATTTTATCAGTAAGGCCTAAATTGCTTGAAATGAACAAGGCTCTTCCGGAGGCAGCGATGGATTTAGGATGTACACCTGTGCGTTCTTTCTTTAAGGTTGAACTACCTAACATTATGTCTGGAGTAGTTTCAGGGTTTATTCTTGCATTTACTCTCTCTTTAGACGATTTTGTTATAAGTTATTTTACAACAGGTAACGATTTTCAGACACTTCCGCTTCTTATTTATTCAATGACTAAAAAGGAAGTTAAACCTGATATTTACGCTCTTTCAACTTTAATGATTCTTACAGTAACTATTCTTATGGTTTTATCTAATATTTCATCTAAGAAAAAAACCACAGACGGAAAGGGGCAGTAAAATGAAGAAGTTAATATTTATATCCTTTCTAATCTTATTAACCCTTTGTGGTTGCAGTTCCAAAAGTAATGAAACAGTTACTCTTAATGTATATAACTGGGGAGAATATATCTCAGACGGTTCTGAAGAATCTTTGAATGTAAATGACGAATTTGAGCGTTATTGCAAAGAAGAACTTGATATGGATGTTGTGGTTAATTATACAACATACGCAAGTAATGAAGATATGTATAATAAGATAAAAAGCGGTTCTGCATCTTATGATATTATAATTCCTTCAGATTATATGATAGAAAAGATGATTTTGGAAGATATGCTTCTAAAACTTGACTTTTCAAATATTCCAAATTACGAATTTGTTAACAGTGCGTATAAAGATTTGTTCTATGACCCTTATAACGAATATTCAGTGCCATACACCTCAGGAATGGTAGGAATAATATATAACGAAAAAATGGTAGATGAAGAAGATACAGGCAAGTGGGACTTGTTATGGAATGAAAAATATAAGGGGCAGATACTTCAGTTTAATAATCCACGTGATGCATTCGGAACTGCAATTTATTCTGCCGGTGGGGATGTTAATACCACAGATGTTAGGGTGTGGGAAGATGCTTCACAAAAGTTAAAAGTGCAAAAACCTCTTGTTCAGAGTTATGTAATGGACGAAATTTTCAATAAAATGAAAAATGGCTCGGCTGCAATCGCTCCTTACTATGCAGGAGATTATCTTACTATGTATGACAGTAATGACAGTTTAAGATTTTATTATCCCGAAGAAGGAACTAATATTTTTGTTGATGCTATGTGCATCCCTGAATGTGCAAAAAACAAAGAACTTGCAGAAATATATATTAACTTTATGTTAAGTGATGAAATAGCGATAGCAAATGCAGAGTATATTGCATATTCATCTCCTCTTGACAATGTAAGAAATAATGAAACTTATATAGAGGATATGACCGAATGGAATGAAAATGCAATGGATATTTTATATCCTGAAAGTGTAGATTTTAAAACAACATATTATAAAAATCTTGACCCTGAAACCCTAAAACTTCAAAATAGTTTATGGGAAACATTAAAAATTGAGAATTCTGTTGAGCCATGGGTATATATTACAAGCCTTGGAATTATACTGCTTCTACTTGTAATTTTTGGCTGGAATTTTATCATTAAAAAAATAAGAGATAATTATTAAATAAATTAGCCCGATTAAGTTTAATCGGGTTAATTTTATATATATTTAGTCTATACAAAATTTAATATATATGATATAATTATAAGAAAAAATATTATAAAGGAGATAATATTATGGCTTTATGTGAACTTAAATTTTTTAGCGAAGCATTACAGATGCATTCAGTAGTTAATGTTATTATACCTCAGAGCAGTACAAGCGGGGAAATCGGTACAAATAACAATACAAAAAATGAAAAGTATAAATGTTTATATTTACTTCACGGTTTAAGTGATGACGAAAGCATATGGTTAAGACGTACTTCTATTGAAAGATACGCAAACAGATACGGTGTGTGCGTTGTTATGCCTTGCGGAGGCAGAAGTTTTTATACTGATATGAAATACGGTGGAAAATACTATACATATATTGCAGAAGAAGTTCCAAAGGTTATAGGCGAATTCTTTAATGTATCAGATAAGAGAGAAGATACATATATTGCAGGTCAGTCTATGGGTGGATACGGTGCACTAAAGATTGCCCTTAAAAACCCTGACAGATTCTGTGCATGTGCAGGTTTATCTTCTGTTGCAGATATTGAAAATATGGTTAACTTCTTTAAAGATACATTGGTGCCTATTTTTGGAGAAGATATTAATATTCCTGAAGATGAAAATTTATTCCATCTTGCAAAAAAATGCAATTCAAATCCTTTAAAGCCTCGTATTTATATGGGCGTTGGAACTGAAGACTTTTTATATGAAGATAATGTAAAGTTTAAAGAATTTATGGAAAAACTTGATTATGATTATACATATCAGGAATCAGAAGGAATTCACACTTGGGATTTCTGGGATGTGTATATACCTTATGCATTAGACTGGATGTTTAAATAAGAGGTTCGTTTTTTGAAAGAAGGGAAGAAGTTTGCTGTTTTCATCTCGTCATTTAGCAAAAATTATTATACCTTTAATGCTTGAACAAACTCTTGCAATAACAACAGGTATGGCAGATTCGATTATGGTTGCCAGTGCGGGAGAAGCTGCAGTTTCAGGGGTTTCTTTAGTGGATACTGTTAACCTGCTTATGATATATTTATTCACTGCTCTGGCAGGTGGCGGTGCAGTTGTTATTTCCCAGTTTATTGGCAGAAATGATTTGGAAAATGCTAAATCTTCAGCAAAACAACTTATCTGGATTGTTTTGTCAATTTCCTCAGCGCTGATGATTATTGCACTTATTTTAAGAGAGCCCCTTTTAAGATGGATTTTCGGAAGTATAGACCAACTTGTTATGGAAAATGCAAAAGTATATTTTTTATTTACTGCTATGTCATTTCCATTTTTCGCTTTGTATAACTCTTGTGCGGCAATATTCAGGTCTATGGGCAATTCTAAAATATCTTTAAATATTTCTATTGTTATGAATGCAATAAATGTGTTGGGTAACGCTCTATTAATTTTTGTTTTTCATATGGGGGCTGCCGGTGCTGCTATTGCAACACTTGTAGCCCGTATTATCGGTGCAGCCTTAATGCTTATTTTTGTTCATAATAAAAAGAATATTGTATATGTTGAAAAACTTATACATTATAAACCGAATTTTCTGCTTATTAAAAAAATATGCTCAATTGGAATTCCCAACGGTTTTGAAAACAGTATGTTTCAATTTGGAAAGGTTATGACACAAAGCCTTATTTCAACATTCGGAACTGCTCAGATTGCTGCAAATGCAGTTGGAAACGCCATTTCCCCCATTCAATATATACCAGGAAATGCAATAGGGCTTACTATGATAACTATAATAGGTCAATGTGTGGGAGCCAGGGAAAAGGAACAGGCTAAAAAATATGCTTTAAAACTTCTTACAATAGCCTATTTATCAATATTTACAATTTCAGTTTTTATGTGTATTTTTGCTAAGCCTCTTATAAGTTTTTATAATCTTTCGTACGAATCAAGTGAACTTACATATAAACTTATAATATATCATTCTCTTGCAGTTTCCTTAATCTGGCCTACTGCCTTTACTTTGCCTAACTCTTTCAGGGCTGCGAATGACGTTAAATTTACTATGATTTTATCCATAACATCTATGTGGATATTCAGGGTAGGGTTAAGTTATGTATTCGGCTTGTATATGAATATGGGCGTTATGGGAGTATGGTATGCAATGACTTGTGATTGGTTATTCAGAGCCATTATATTTGGAACACGATATATAAAAGGGACATGGCTTAAAAGAGTTTAGAAAGGTATAAAGATGATAAGATTAGATAAACTTTTATCCAATATGGGTAAAGGCTCAAGAAGTGAACTTACAAAAATAATAAGAAAAGGTATGGTGTCGGTTAACTCAAATATAGTAAAAGACCCGTCTTTTAAAGTGAACGAAGAAAAAGATGAAGTTTTTTATATGGGCGAAAAAGTTGTGTTTAAATCAAACCTTTATGTTATGCTTAATAAACCTCAAGGATATATAACCTCAACCGAGGATGATTATAATAAAACTGTTCTTGATTTAATTTTGGATCCTTTAATTAAAAAAAGGGTTGCACCTGCAGGAAGGCTTGATATTGATACTGAGGGTTTTGTATTTTTAACTGATGATGGCGACCTTAATCATTTTATAACAGGACCAAGATGCCATGTAAGAAAAAGATATTTAGTGCATCTTAGAGATACTTTAAGCGATGAAGATATAGTAAAACTTGAAAATGGAGTTATACTTGATGACGGATATTTAACTAAAAAATCAAAAGTTATACCTATTGAAGATAAAAAATGCTATATAGATCTGTATGAAGGAAAATTTCATCAGGTTAAAAGAATGTTTGAGAGTGTTAATAATAAAGTAATATATTTAAAACGAACGATAATAGGAAATCTTGAGCTTGACGAAACGCTTGAGCCTGGACAATATCGTGAATTAAAAGATTTTGAACTTGAGTTAATAAAAGGAAGGTAAATATGAACATTACAAAAGTATTATCAGAAGAATTTAAAATAGATGTATGGCAGGTTGAAAACACTGTTAATTTAATAGATGAAGGTTGTACTATTCCTTTTATTGCGCGTTACAGAAAGGAAAAAACAGGTTCGCTTGACGACCAGCTTTTAAGAGAGTTGTTTGACAGGCTTAATTATCTTAGAAATTTAAATCAGAGAAAAGAAGAAATTATCCGTTTAATTGATGAACAGGAAAAATTAACTGACGAATTGGTTGTTGCAATCAACAGTGCAAAAACTTTAACAGAAGTTGAAGATATATACAGACCTTTTAAACCGAAAAAGAGAACAAAAGCAACTATTGCAAAAGAAAAAGGGTTAGAGCCACTTGCTAATACTATTTATCTTCAGAATATATTTAAAGGCGATATTTTGGAAATTGCAAAAGAATATATAAATATAGATAACGAGGTTTTAACAACAGAAGATGCATTGGAAGGTGCAATGCATATTATTGCAGAAATTGTTTCGGATAATGCCGAAATAAGAAAGAAATTAAGAAGCCTTATATTAAAGCAGGGAATTATAGAAAGCAAAAGTTCAAAAGATGAAAAGACAGTATATGAAATGTACTACGATTATAAAGAGCCTGTTTTAAAAGTTGCCAACCATAGAATTTTAGCAATGGACAGAGGCGAAAACGAAGGAATTTTAAATGTTAAGATAACAATCAGTGATGACATCGCACTTGATATTATAGAAAAAGAAATTATTGTTAATACGAACAGTATAGGTTATTCGTATATAAAGACAGCGTGTGAAGATGCATATAAAAGACTAATTTTCCCGTCTGTTGAAAGAGAAATGAGAAATTATTTAACAGAAAAGGCTCAGGAAGATGCAATAAAAGTATTTGCTCTTAATCTTAAAAACCTTTTATTACAAGCGCCTTTTAAAGGAAAAACCGTTTTAGGACTTGACCCTGCATACCGTACAGGGTGTAAAATTGCAGTAATAGATAAAACAGGTAAAGTGCTTGATACCTGTGTTATATATCCTACTCCTCCTCAGAATAAGGTTGAGGAAGCAAAAGCAAAGATTCTTTCTTTAATTAAAAAATACGATGTTGATTTAATTTCAATAGGGAATGGAACAGCGTCAAAAGAATCTGAAATATTTGTTGCTGATTTAATAAAAGATACTGATAAAGAAGTTTATTATATAGTAGTTTCTGAAGCGGGAGCGTCTGTTTATTCTGCTTCTAAACTTGGTGCCGAAGAATTCCCTGATTTTGACGTTGCCCTAAGAAGTGCAGTGTCAATAGCAAGAAGAATTCAGGACCCGTTGGCAGAACTTGTTAAGATTGACCCTAAGGCTATTGGTGTTGGTCAGTATCAGCACGATATGAACCAGAAAAGACTGTCCGAAGCATTAAAAGGTGTAGTTGAAAATTGTGTTAACTCTGTTGGTGTTGACGTTAATACTGCATCTCCGTCTCTTTTATCTTTTATTTCCGGTATCAATTCTACTGTTGCGAAAAATATATTGACATACAGAGAAGAAAACGGTGAATTTAAAACAAGAAAAGAACTTTTAAAAGTTCCGAAACTTGGCGAAAAAGCGTTCTTACAGTGTGCAGGGTTTTTAAGAATTTCAGGTGGAAAAAATGTGCTTGATAATACTTCAGTTCATCCTGAAAGTTATGATGCTGCTTTAAAACTTCTTGATATTTTAGGATATAAAAAAGAAGATATAGGAACTCTTTCTGATATTGATAAAAGAGTTGAAGATTATAAGAAAACAGAAATTGCAAAAGAATTAAACATTGGTCTTCCTACTTTAAATGATATAATTATGGAACTAAAAAAACCGGGCAGAGATATCCGTGATTCTGCTCCTAAACCTGAACTTCGTTCGGATTTACTTGATATAAAAGATTTAAAACCTGATATGCTTTTAACAGGGACTGTTAGAAATGTTATCGACTTTGGTGCTTTTGTTGACTTGGGTGTTCATCATGACGGTCTTCTTCACATTTCCCAGATATCAGATAAATATATCAAACATCCGTCAGAAGTACTGGCAGTAGGGGATATTGTAAAAGTAAAAGTGCTTGATGTAGATGTAAATAAAGGAAGAATATCTCTTACCATGAAATAGGAGGGTAATATGGACACTTATTTAGAATATTTAGTTAAGCAGAAATATACTGCATCAAAAATTTTAATTATAATAGGTTTATATTTACTTGCAACAATTCTTTCATTTTTATCTTTCTTAGTTGCCCTAAGAAGTCCTTTTATATTTCGTTATTACGTAGTGGTTTTATTTATATTTTTTTACGGTGCAAGGTTCTTTTCAAAAAAACTTTGTGTTGAATATGAGTATATAGTTACCAATGACGAACTTGATGTTGACAGAATTATTGCAAGAAAAACAAGAAAAAGATTTTTAACGGTGTCTGTCAAGGCTTTTGAAGAATTCGGTAAGGTGGAAGATGATACTGTAAAAAGAATAAAACCGACTGTTAAAATAGTATTTGATGCAAGTATGGGTAAAGACAGCGATAACAGGTATTATGCGGTTTTCAATAACAAAAACGGGGATAAAATGCTTTTGATATTTAATCCTACTAAAAAAATGCTTGATTTATTTAAAATATATAATCCACGCGTGATAAATATTTAAGGGGATGAAAAAATGTATCTTGCTTTATCTACACAAATAAAACAGTTGGATAATCTTGCGTCTTCACAGTATAATATGCCTGTTTCTTTACTTATGGATAATGCAGGAAAGAGCATCTTTGAGGCTATCAAGGAAGATATTGACGCTTCCTGTTTTGCCATCTTTTGCGGTAAGGGTAATAATGGAGGAGATGGGCTTAAACTTGCAAAATATTTAAAAAACGACGGGAAAGATGTAATAGTTTATCTTACAAATGACCCTGGCGAGTTTGGGGATATAGTTTTTAAGGCTTATAATGAAGTTTTAAATTTAGGAATAGAAGTAAAAAACTACACTGATGATGTGCCTTGTAACTGTGTAATAGTTGATGCACTTTTAGGAGTTTCTGCTAAAGGTGCTCCATATGGAAATATTAAATCTGCTATTGATAAAATAAACAGTTTGAACTTAACCGTTATTTCTATTGACCTTCCAAGCGGACTTAATATTGATACAGGGAAAATTTCAGGAAGCGTTGTTTGTGCCGATTACACATATACTCTTGCTCTTGATAAAGTCGGGCTTAATGTTTATCCTGGAAAAGAATATGCAGGGATAAAAAGAGTTCTTGATATAGGAATTTGTGATGACTGTGTCAATCAACTAAAATTTAAAAATTACTTAACGGATATAACAATGGCAAAAACACTTCTTCCAAAAAGAAAGCAGGATACTCATAAATACAATTTTGGACGAGTAGGTATTGTCGGAGGAAGTTTAGGGATGTCAGGCTCTGTTTGTATGGCTGCTAATGCTGCTCTTCGATGTGGTGCAGGTCTTGTATATGTATTTGTTCCTGACGAGATTTTTAATATAGTTTCTACTAAACTTACCGAAGCAATTATATTAAAAGAAAGCGAACTTATTAACTATTTTGATAAACTGGATGTTATATCGGTCGGAATGGGTTATTGCCATGATATAAAGAAAAAGCATATAATAAAACAGATAACTCAGAAGTTTTTAAAGCCTGTTATTTT
Organism: Clostridia bacterium; assembly: GCA_017554615.1. Taxonomy (NCBI): domain Bacteria; kingdom Bacillati; phylum Bacillota; class Clostridia; species Clostridia bacterium. Next base: position 76,553 of record JAFZHY010000015.1, on the reverse strand, counting down.
TGATGCAGGAAGTATTGAATATCTATCTTTAAATTCTGAGCTTATTAAAAATAAAAAGTGTTCTGCGATTCTGACTCCACACGCAAAAGAATTCTCCAGACTTATTAAAATGGATACCGAAGAAATTAACTTAAACAGAATGTTTTTAACCAATAAATATTCTAAAGAATATAATTCGGTTATTCTTCTTAAAGGAGCAGCAACAATAACTTGTGCAATAGACGGAGAACTGAGAATAAATGCCACAGGCAATTCAGGAATGGCTACTGCAGGTTCAGGAGATGTACTTTCAGGAATTATAGCAGCGCTTGTTGCTCAGGGAATGAGTAATTTTGATGCTACAAGTATAGGTGCATATATACATGGCTTGGCAGGGGATATTTTAAAGGAAGAAAAGACTGAATTCGGTATTATTGCAACCGATTTAATTGAGTATATTCCTTTGGCATTTAAAAAAATAATAGAATAGTATAAATCAGAAAAAATATGTAAATTATAATAAAGGTGAGGTTATGATGGATTTTTGCGGAGCAAGAACATGGGTTGAAATAGACCTTGATGTTTTTTGCAACAATCTTAAACTGATAAGACAACATATCGGAAAAGAGGTTAATCTTCTTGCAGTTATAAAAGCCGATGGCTACGGTCATGGGGCAGTAGAACTTGCTAAAGTTTGCGAAAAAAACGATGTAGATGTTCTTGCTGTTGCTTGTGTTGACGAGGGCATAATTTTAAGAAAAGCAGGTATTTTAAAACCTATACTTATTCTGTCTTATATTGATGATTTGCAGATTGAAGATATGATAAGTTATGATTTAACTCCGACTGTTTTTGACTTTGAATTTGCTAAAGCTGTTAACGACATGGCATTAAAACAGAATAAAAATGTAAAAGTTCATATTAAACTTGATACAGGTATGACAAGGTTAGGATTTCAGACCTATGATATATCAGAAACTGTAAATGAAATCTTAAAAATCAACCAACTTTCAAATATCAAAGTTGATGGAATTTTTACTCATTATGCCGATTCGGATAATTTAGATTTATCTTATTGTGATTTGCAGTTTGAAAAATATATGAGTGTACTTGATACCTTAAAGCAAAAAGGACTTGATATTCCTGTAAAACACACGTGTAACAGTGCAGGGGTTATGAGTTCTTCAAATAAGTATCTTAATATGGTAAGATGCGGTATTATGATATACGGATATTATCCTGAGCCTCATCTTAGAGAAAAACTTCCGGGCCTTAAACCACCATTGTCGTGGAAGGCAAAAATCAGCCAGATTAGAGAACTTTATGAAGATACCACTGTCAGTTACGCAAGGAAAGGAAAAGGTAAAAAAGGAGATAAATTAGGCGTTATATGCGTAGGCTATGCTGATGGATATTCGCGTAAACTCTCTGATGATTTTTATGTTCTTGTAAATGGGAAGAAAGCAAATGTTGTCGGCAGGGTATGTATGGACCAGATAATAGTTGACCTAACTCAAATTCCGGATGTTAAAAAAGGCGATACAGCAACGCTGATCGGTACAGACGGTAATTTATCAATAACTGCTGATGATTTTGCAAATAAACTTGATACAATAAGTTATGAAATACTTTGCGATATCGGTAAAAGAGTTCCGCGTTATTATTTTAAAAAAGATAAAAAGGTAAATTTTGATGTTTGACGATTAAATAAAAAATATGTATAATGATTCTATGGAGATATTATCCCTACTAATTTTTAAGGGAGGCGAACACCTTGGAATCATCAAAAAACATAGAAATTAAAATATCGGATAAACTATATGACGAGTTAGAAAATTTAAATGTTGATGTAAAAAAAGAAGTGGAAAAAGCACTTTTAAAAAAAGTACGATGTTCCTATAGTTATGAGGAGTTAAAAAAGGGATATCAGAGTATGGGTAAAATAAATTTGGGGTTTGCAAAGATGTGTTTGGAGGCAGATGAAGATGCTCTTAATGTAACAGAGCAATACTTGACGGAGTGTGAATAAATTTTGCAAATCAAACGTGGAGATATTTATTATGCAGATTTAAGCCCTGTTATAGGTTCTGAACAAGGAGGAATAAGGCCTGTTGTTATAGTTCAGAACGATGTTGGCAATAAATACAGTCCAACAGTTATTGCAGCCGCTATAACAAGCAAAATAAATAAAGCGAAACTGCCTACTCATATTGAAATTGACGCAGAAACTTTCGGTCTTCCAAAAGATTCGGTAGTTTTGGCAGAGCAGATAAGAACTATTGATAAAAAAAGATTAAGAGAGCGCATAGGTCATCTTGATAGTGATTATATGTATAAAGTGAGCGATGCATTAAGTATCAGTTTTGGACTTTTATAATGGTTAGATTAAATATTTTTATCAGAACTTTTTAAAGGGAGTCTTATACATAGATTTCGAAAAAAGTTGACAAATTTTTAAAATTATATTATAATGTATTTAACAAGGGGAGCTTATATGAACTTTTTAGTTCTGGCTGAGAGGAAGCATGGCTTCGACCCGTAACCTGATTTGGATAATGCCAACGTAGGGAATATTATGCGCGCATATTATACCACAGGTCTTGTTACCTGTGGTTTTTTTGTAAAATTTTACCGGGTTTTCCTTTGTTTTAAAAAATTTAAACAAAGAAAGGAAATATTATGAACACAAAAACATTTAATTTAACAAGGGCGTCAATTATGATTGCTCTCGCTTGTGCACTGTCATTTTTTAAAATTTTAGAACTTGGTAACGGTGGCTCTGTTACTATGGGAAGTATGGTGCCTATAATACTTATTTCGTTTATTCTTGACAAACGATGGGGGATAGCAACAGGTGTAATATACTCACTTACCCAGATGTTATTACAAGGAGTTGCAGCACCTCCTACTGAGGACTTTTTAAACTATATGTTAGTTATCCTTTTGGATTATGTACTGGCATTCTCAGTTCTTGGTATGGCAGGAACAATATCCTCATTTATCAAGAATAAATGCTTTAAAGTAATTTTTGGTACCACTGTGGTTATATTTTTAAGGTTTGTATGTCATTTTCTGTCCGGCATAATTATATGGGATGTATATGCACCTGAAGGTCAGAGCGTGTTCTTATACTCACTCTTATATAACGGTTCTTATATGCTTTTAGAATTTATCATAACCCTGACTGTTATGTTTTTAATATCTAATCTTACATATTTTAAGAATTTAATAAAAAACTAATATAACATTTTAAAATGTCGAAACATTTTTGTATTCTCATACATTGTTTCGACATTTTTTATTTTTAAGAAAGTGTATAATTAACGCGAGGTGAAAGGAATGACTGTATACTGGGATCTAATGTTTTTAATAAATTTTTTTACTGATTATTTAATTTTATATATTTCTTCAAAAGTAAATTTTTTTAATACAGGTTTTTTAAAATTACTGCTTGGTGCTTTTATAGGCGGAGTATACGGAATATTCCTTTTTGAAACAAATTTAATTATAAATATTATAAGTTATATACTGGTAACTTTTCTTATTTTAAAAATAGTATTTAAAAAACCTGATTTTAAAATTATATCTGTTTATTATACTGTTTCTTTTATTTTCGGGGGACTCGGCAGTTTTTTTAATAATATATATGGAGTGGTAAAGGTGTCGGAAGGATTTTTATATGTGGAGAATAATTTATGGGCAGTTCTTATTTCTTTTGTAATAAGTTCTGTTGCTGTAATAGCAGTACTGAAATTGACAAAAAGAAATATTATAAAGGGAAGACAACTTCAAATGTTTGATATATATTTAGAAGGGAAAAAAGTGTCTGTAACAGGCCTTTTAGACACGGGAAATCTTCTTTTAGACCCTATAACAGGTTATCCTGTTATTGTTGTTATGTATGATGCGGTAAAAGAAATTATACCCGAGGAACTTAATAAATTTTTAAGTGAAGGTAACGATTTATCTTATAATATCAGCAGAAAATATTTAAAGAAAATACGACTTATACCGTGTAAAAATTCTATCTCAAATGATATTTTAAAAGGTTTTAAGCCTGATTATGTTGTAATAGATGATTCAAAGAAAAAAATAGTTAAAGATGTTATCATAGCAGTTGTTTATAATAAATTGTCAGAAAATAATGAATTCGGTGCAATTTTAAATCCGCAGATATAGAGGTGAAGTATGAAAATTATAAATTGGTTGATTAAAAAAATATCAAAATTATTAAAGAAAGATAATTTTTTTCATTATATCGGAGGGGTTGATATTCTTCCTCCGCCTTTAACATATGAAGAGGAGAATATGTACCTTCATCTGGCAAAAGACGGAGATGAAAAAGCCAGAGATGCTATTATTGAGCATAATTTAAGACTGGTGGTATATATTGCCAGAAAATTTGAAAATACAGGTATATATGTTGAAGACCTTATATCAATCGGCACTATCGGACTTATAAAAGCAATAAATACCTTTGATGTTGATAAAAATATAAAACTTGCAACTTATGCTTCAAAATGTATAGAAAATGAGATACTTATGTATCTTAGAAAAACCTCAGGGCATAAAACTGAAATTTCAATAGATGAACCTTTAAATGTTGATTGGGACGGAAACGAACTTTTATTATCAGATATACTTGGAACTGATAATGATATTATATATAAATCCTTAGAAGATAAAGTGGATAAAGAACTTCTGGTTGAAGCATTATCAAAATTATCAAGAAGAGAACAAAACATAATGAATTTAAGATTCGGCCTTATAAACGGAAGTGAAAGAACCCAAAAAGAAGTGGCAGAAACTCTTGGCATAAGCCAGTCTTACATATCAAGGCTTGAGAAAAAAATTATCTCAAAACTAAAAAAAGAAATAAGTAAAATGATGGAATTATAAAAAGCGTGAAAAAATACACGCTTTTTTAATTTATTCTTTTTCTTTTATTGTTGCACCTAAAGAAGATAAATTTTTGCAAAAATCACTATATCCTCTCGTTATATATTCGCAGTTTTTTACAACGGTTTCACCGTCGGCATTAAGACCTGCTAAAACAAGTGCTGCACCTGCTCTTAAATCAGTTGCAGATACTGTTGTACCTGATAATTTTCCTCCTTCTATAACTGCACATCTGCCGTCTATTCTTATGTTTGCACCCATTCTTTTTAGTTCTCCTAAATGCTGAAATCTGTTTTCAAAAATTGTTTCTGTTATAATACTTGTGCCTTTTACTGATGAAAACAGTGAAGAAAACTGCGCTTGCATATCGGTTGGAAAACCCGGATATGGAAGTGTTTTTATATCTGCAGATTTTAGGGGAGAATCACATATAATACGAATAGAATTTCCTTCTTCATAAATTTTAGCACCTATTTCTTTTAACTTGGCGCTTATCGGCATTAAGTGGTCGCATATAACATTATTTAAGGTTATATCTCCTTTTGTGATAGCGGCAGTTACCATATATGTTCCCGCTTCAATTCTGTCAGGAATAATAGAGTGAGTGCATCCTGTAAGTTTGTTTACGCCTTCTATTTTTATTGTGTCTGTACCTGCGCCTACAATATTTGCCCCCATAGAATTTAAGAAATTTGCAAGGTCAACTATTTCTGGCTCAACTGCGGCATTTTCAATCATTGTTATACCGTCTGCCAAGCAGGATGCCATCATTATATTTTCGGTTGCTCCTACAGAAGGGAAGTCTAAATAAACTTTTCCGCCTTTTAGTTTATCGCAACTTATATCAATATACCCGTGCTTTTTTTCTATTTTTGCTCCAAGTGTTTCAAACCCTTTTAGATGAAGGTCTACTGGTCTTGTGCCTATTGCACAGCCTCCGGGATGCGAAATCTGAACGTTTCCGTATTTTGCAAGAATAGGCCCTGCAATAAGAAATGATGCCCTTAGTTTATTGGTTTGTTCATAGGAAGATTTTAATTTTTTAATAACATTTGGTTTAACTTTGTAAACTTCATTTTCAAATAAAATTTCAAAACCTAATGATTTTAAAATTTCAAACATATTATTAACATCTGTAAGATTTGGAACGGAGTGTAATTCGGAGGGAGAATCAGAAAGAATTGTTGCTGCAATAATAGGCAATGCTGAATTCTTTGCACCGTGTATTTTAAGGCTTCCTGTAAGGTTTTTTGATTTTTTTAATATTATGTCAGACATTGGTTTTCTCCTTTAAAAAATACTCTTATTTAAAGTATGTTCTTTGCTGTGATTTTAATACTTGACATTTTTTAAAAAAAATTAAAAAAACTAATGACAAATTATAAAAAAAGATATATAATATATTTAATATATTATAAAAAATGGGAAAGTGGGGTTGGAGTATGCCAAGTTGGTTCTTTGTGTCAACAATAAATTATGCAGATATAATTGACATAGCCATTGTTAGTTATGTTATTTATATGGTTATTGTGTTTTTCAAAAATACACGTGCATATCAGTTGTTAAAAGGTATTGCACTTTTGCTGATATTTACTCAGCTTAGTGAAATTTTAAAATTAAACACAATTAATTTTATTTTGAAAAATACCATGCAGGTTGGATTACTTGCAATAGTTATTTTATTCCAGTCCGAAATTCGTAAAGCACTTTCCAAAGTGGGCAGCAAAGGGTTTAAATTATTTAATTTTGACGACAGCGAAAGCGATGAGCAGATTGAAAAAACAGTTAATCATATTGTTGATGCAAGTTTTAATATGTCCCGTTTAGGATACGGAGCATTAATCGTAATTGAAAGAGATATTAAAATTGCCGATATTACAAGAACAGGCATCAGCCTTAACTCTGAAATCACTTCTGAACTTTTGGTTAATATATTTGTGCCTAATACTCCTCTTCATGATGGAGCAGTTATTATAGGCGATAAAACTATTAAAGCGGCTGCGTGTTTTCTTCCTCTTTCTCAGAATGAGAGTATATCAAGTGAACTTGGAACAAGACACCGTGCAGGTATAGGTATTACTGAGTCTACTGATGCAGTTGTTGTCATTGTATCTGAGGAAACAGGCAGCATATCAGTTGCAAGTGATGGCGAAATTGCAAGGCATATGACCAGAGAGCAACTTGCTTCAATACTTAAAAAATCTCTTGACAAAGAGTTTGGCAAAAATAAAAAAATAAAAGTCAGGAGGTCGAAGAAATATGAAAAGAAAGCTAAAAGATAATTTGTGGATAAAGATTATTTCTGTGTTAATTGCCATAGTGCTTTGGTTTTATATTCAGATGATTCAGAATCCTGAAACCGAATATACTTTTAGAAATATGAATGTTTCATTTATCAATTCTTCTCTTTTGACAGAAAGAAACCTTGTGATTATGGACCAGGACGGTTTTAATGTTGATGTTACTGTTAACTGCCCAAGATGGTTTCTTAATGAACTTTCAAATGAAGATTTCGTTGCATATGTTGATATGTCTGATGTCAGGTATCCAGGTGTTAATGAACTTCCTGTCAAAGTTCGTATGAATAACGAAAATATTATAGTTATGGGTAAGAATCCGTCTACAATTTCAGTTAATATAGACGAAATTACTACTGTTGAAAAGCCTTTAAAGGTTGAAATTGCAGGTAAGGTTGATAACGGTTATTACACATCTTATGATTTTATTACTCCAAGTGTAGAAACAGTTAAGATTACAGGACCTAAATCTATTGTGGCCAATATCAAAAATGCTCTTGCAAGAGTTGACCTTAATAACAGAAAAGGCAATTTTACAACCAGTTGTAAGATTATTCTTATAAATGAATCTGATAATACTATTACGGATGAAAGAGTTACCATGCTTGATGAGAATGTTGATGTTGACGTTAAGGTTTATTCCAAAAAGAAAATTCCTGTAAATGTATCAGGAATTCCTGATAATATATCATACTCAGTTATTCCGAAAAATATAGAAATTGCCGGAGAAGAAGAATATATAGAAAAGATAAATGAAATAAGAATAAATAATTTCAGGCTTTCTGATACTTCGGTAGGTTATACACAAAAGGTTGAAATAAAGTTAGATTAAAATCTTATTTTAATTTCCGATGTTATGCCGGAAGTTAAAGTAACAGGCGTAAAATAAAATATACTAAAAAATAAACGGGGAGAGTGATTATTATGACATTTTATGTTAATGATATTTTTCTTCCCGTTAATCATCATATAGATGATGTATATTCTTTAGCAATTAAAAAAAGTGGTGTAGCAAAGGATAATATAAAAAATATCTGTGTAAGAAAAAAATCTGTTGACGCACGTGGAAATGATGTAAAATTTGTATATTCCGTTAGCATTACTCTTTTTAACAAAGTTAAATTAAAAAAAGATTCTAAAATAGTAATTCCTAAAGATTACAGTATTGAAATAAACTGCAAACTAAATAAAAATGAAAGACCTATTATTGTCGGGCTTGGTCCTGCAGGGCTTTTTTGTGCATATCTTCTTGTTTTATACGGTATAAAACCTATTATATTTGAACTCGGAAAACCGGTAGACGAAAGAATAAAGGATGTTGACTTATTCTTTCAAAAGGGAATATTTAACGAAAATTCCAATGTTCAGTTCGGCGAGGGCGGAGCAGGTACATTTTCAGACGGTAAACTTACTACAAGAATAAACGATACAAGATGCAATTTTGTTTTGGAAACTTTTCATAAATTTGGAGCAGATGAAAACATTTTATACGAATCTCATCCGCATATAGGCACAGATAAGTTAACTCATATTATTAAGAAAATAAGAGAGTTTATTGCAGAAAATGGCGGAGAAGTTCATTTTAAAAGTGAAGTTTGCGATCTTTTATGTGATGAAAAGGGTATAAAGGGAGTAGTACTTAAAAACGGAGAAAAAGTGTTTTCAAGAAAAGTTGTTCTTGCTGTCGGGCATAGCAGCAGGAAGATGTTTGAACTTCTTAAAAACAAAAATATTCTTATGGAGAAAAAACCCTTCTCGGTTGGAGTAAGAATTGAGCATTTAAGAGAATTTATTGATGAGAAAAGATATGGCAAATATGCAGGGCATAAAAATTTAGGCTCGGCAGAATATCAGTTTTCAAAAAGGGAAAATAACAGAGGATGCTATACTTTCTGTATGTGTCCAGGCGGGCAGGTTATTGCATCTAATTCAGAAGAAAATATGGTTGTTACAAACGGTATGAGTAAATCTGATAGACTTGATATAAATTCCAACAGTGCAGTTGTTGCATCAGTTCTTCCTGAAGATTTAGATTCTGATATTATGTCAGGAGTATATTACCAGAAGAAACTTGAAAAACTGGCATACGAATATGGAGGAAAAGATTATATTGCTCCTTGTCAACTTTCAAAAGACTTTTTAAATGATACAATAAGCACTAAATTTTATGATGTTAAACCAAGTTATCCTTTAGGAACATCTTTTTGCAACTTTAATGATATATTTGATAAAAAAATATCCGATATGTTAAAAATAGGATTGGCATCCTTTGATGAAAAAATAAAAGGATTTTCATATGGCAGTGCAGTTTTAACCGGTATAGAAACAAGAACAAGTTCTCCTCTTAGAATTTTAAGAGGCGAAAATCTTAATTCTGTAAGCATCAGTGGATTATATCCGGCAGGTGAAGGCGCAGGATATGCCGGAGGGATAACAAGCGCCGCAGTAGATGGTTTAAGAATTGCTCAAGCAATTTTAGAATATGAAAATTAAAATATATTATGAGGTGATTTTATGGATTTTATTAAGAAGAACAAAGAGTATGACATTATAGGATTCGGCGAAGTAATGTTAAGACTTTCACCTGACAGTAAGGAAAAAATCTCCACAAGCGAAAGTTTTAATAAAAATGCAGGTGGCTCAGAACTCAATGTTGTATCAGGTGCAGCGATGCTTGGAGTTCGTTCTGCCATTATCACCAAACTGCCTGAAAACAAATTAGGGCATTTTATAAGAAATAAAATAAGATACGGAAATGTTAGTGATGATTACATAGTATATGACAATTCGGATACTAAAAGACTTGGAATATATTTTTATGAAAGTGGAGTATATCCAAGAAAATCATCTGTTGTATATGACCGTGCAAACGCTTCTGTTACAACTCTTACAGATTCAGAAATTCCTGATGATATTTACAAAAAAACTTCTATTTTCCATATAAGCAGTATTTCTCTTGCTTTGGGTAAAACATTACAGCAAACAGCAATAGACTGTATAAAAAGATTTAAAGAGGCAGGTGCTGCGATTTCTTTTGATGTTAACTACCGTGCAACATTATGGGATGAAGATACAGCAAGAGAAACTATTAAATCAATTCTTCCTTATGTAGATATTTTATTTGTATCTGAAGAAAGTTCAAGAAGAATGTTTCAAAAAACTGGCACCCTGAATGAAATTCAGAAAAGTTATGCAGATGAATACGGCTGTAAAATAGTTGCAACAACTAAGAGAGAAGTTTTAAGCCCTACAAAACATAACTTTTCATCCCAGATTTATTATGATGGTAATTTTTATACTGAACCTGCATATGAAAATATCGAGGTTGTTGACAGACTTGGCAGCGGCGACGCATATGTGGCAGGTGTATTATATGGTATTATTTCCCGCGAGGATATAGTTTTAGCATTAGAAATCGGAAATGCTATGTCTGCTATAAAAAATACAATTAACGGAGATATGTGTTCAAGTGGTATAGGAGAAGTGGAAGAAGTAATTAAATCTCATAAAACTGTTGGACACCAGAGCGAAATGAACAGATAATTATGATTAAAATTACCGAAGATTCTATAATAAAACACCTTGGAAATAAAAACTATACTTTTGAGATATTTGACAAAATAGATTCAACAAATTTATACGCAAGAAATATTATTTCTTCTGATGCCAACAATAAAGTAATTATTGCGAATATGCAGACAAACGGAAGAGGGAGAATGGGGAGATTTTTTTATTCTCCCTCTGATAACGGAATTTATATGAGCGTTATTTTAAAAGTTTCAAAGCCATATTCGGAACTTGAACTTTTTACTATTGCCATTGCATCAATTACCCACATGGCAATTAAAAAAACAGCAGGGATAAACTGTGGAATAAAATGGGTTAATGACATATTTTTGGGTAATAAAAAGATATGCGGAATATTATGCGAAAGTATTCATTCAACTGATAAGAAAAATGTCGAATATATTATTGCAGGAATAGGCATAAATGTATATAATGATAATGTTTTTCCTGACGATTTAAAGGATATTGCCGGGGCAATAAACAACAAAAGTATAGACAGAAATGAAATAATAGCCGAAATTTTAAAGGAGATAGACGGATTAACCACACATTTTGATTTATCTTCATATCTTGACTATTACAAAGAGAATTCAATTATTATAAATAAATCTATAACTTTTTTAAAAGACAACAAAGAGCATAGAGGAAAAGTTATAGATATTAATAATAAAGGTAATCTTATAGTAATAACGGATAGTGGGGAAAAATTAGTGCTAAACTCGGGAGAAATCCGTATAGATATAAATAATGTCAAAGACCAATAACCTGATAAAATCTGCACTATTTGTTGGAATAATAATTATAAGTGCTTTTATAAAAATACCTGTCGGCCCTGTGCCGATTGCATTAACTTTTTTTTCAGTTAATACAATTTCTCTTATAACTGATACAAAAATTGCATTTTTATCTGTTCTATCCTATATTCTTATAGGTCTTTTAGGCTTACCAGTTTTCTCGTTTGGCGGTGGAGCGGGGTATATACTTACTCATTCTTTTGGCTATTTATTAGGTTTCTTAATAGTTCCTGTTATTTCAGGAGCTCTTAAGAAAAAAACATTTTTCAAAAGTAACCTTTACTTAAAATATATCCTAATCAGTATTATAAATATATTTTGTATATATTTAGTAGGCAGTGTGTATGCATATTTTTTATCACTGATATATTTTGATACTAAGGTTGAAATCTTTAATATTTTGTATTTTTATGTACTGATATTTATTCCCGGAGATGCATTTTCAATATTTGTGTCATCATATATCGCAAAAAGGCTTAAAAATGTAAAATAAGGTTGATTTTTAGAAGAAAATGTAGCATAATATATATAATATACAATTTATAGAGGAGAGATACATAAAATGGAAATTACAATTAAAAAAACAACTTCGCCAAAGGCTAAACCTGATCAGTCAAATTTAGGCTTTGGTAAAATATTTACAGACCATATGTTTATTATGGATTATGAAGAAGGCAAAGGCTGGTTTGATGCAAGAATAGTTCCTTATGAAAATATTTCATTAGCACCTTCTGCCATGGTATTCCATTACGGTCAGGAAATGTTTGAAGGTTTAAAAGCATATAAAGGAAAAGATGGACAAACAAGACTTTTTAGACCTGAAATGAATGCAAAAAGAACTAATGAGTCTAACAAAAGATTATGTATTCCAAATCTTCCTGAAGAATACTTTGTCGAAGCAGTTAAGGCTATTGTTAAAATTGATGAAGACTGGATTCCAACTGAGCCTGGCACATCATTGTATATAAGACCTTTTATTATTGCAACTGATGAATTCTTAGGCGTTGCACCATCTAAAACATATAAATTTATAATAATCCTTTCTCCAAGCGGTGCTTACTATGCAAGTGGCCTTGCTCCTGTGGGAATATGGATTGAAGATGAATATGTAAGAGCAGTAAAAGGCGGTATGGGCTTTGCAAAAACAGGTGGTAACTATGCTGCATCGCTAATTGGTCAGGTTAAGGCTCATGATGACGGTTATTCTCAGGTATTATGGTTAGACGGTGTTCATAGAAAATATGTTGAAGAAGTTGGAGCAATGAACATCTTCTTTAAAATTAATGGTAAGATAGTAACTCCTATGCTTAACGGAAGTATTCTTCCTGGTATAACAAGAAATTCTGTTATTCACCTATGTAAAGAATGGGGATATGAAGTAGAAGAAAGACAAGTATCTGTTGATGAACTGCTTGAAGCACAAAAATCTGGTGCATTGGAAGAAGTTTTCGGCACAGGTACTGCTGCAGTTATTTCTCCTGTTGGAAAATTAAGATATTGCGATGATATTATGACAATTAATGGCGGAGAAATCGGTCCTGTCAGCCAGAAAATTTATGACACTGTTACAGGTATCCAGAACGGTACAGTTGAAGATAAGTTCGGTTGGATAACTTTTGTAAAATAATAAATTGGAGGATGGGGAAATATGTCCAGTCAATTAAAGTTTAAAAGAAGTCTTTTTGGTATAAAGAAAAAGCAGGTTGTAGAATACATAGAATCTATTTCTCAGAATATCGATGATAAACTTTTTAAAAAAGACGCAGAACTTGCAACTCTTAAAAAAGATATTGAAATTCTTAAAATGGAAAAAGCAGCACTGCAAAAAGAAATAGATGACTTTGGCGAAGAAAAAAAGAAGATTTCTGATGTTTTCTTAAAAGCCGAAGAAACTGCGCGTGAAATGATTGATAAGGCAACTAAGAATGCCGAAGAAATTTTATCTGATGCAGAAAATAAGGTTAAAGAATCTTTTGTTAAAATGGAAGAAGAACAAAAACAGTTAACCAGTGAATTTAACGAAAAAATAACTGCCAAAAAGAATGAACTAAACAGTTATAAAAATGAAATAACATTCTTAAGAGAAAAAATTAGAGTAACTTTAAATAAGTTTGATGAAATTCTTGCAAATTCTTCCAAGTAGTAAGAAATATTATAAAAATGATTAAAGGATTTTGCAAAGGAATGTAAAATCCTTTTTTAACTAAAAGTTTTTATAAAGGGAGAAAATTAATGAAAAAAATAGATATTCATGCTCATGTTTCAATGTGGCAGGGAGCACCGATGAAAAAGGGTGTCAATTTTATTACAGCACCTGAACTTAAAGAAAGTTATGAAAAAATCGGTGTTGATAAGGGCTTTATTATGCCTCTTTTAAGTCCCGAATGCAGGTTTAATATCCAGACTAATGAAGAGATGGAATATATCTCTAAAACGAATCCTGAGTCTTTTTTCTGGTTATGTAATATTGACCCGAGAATGGGCGATAACAATGAAAAAACTGATTTTTCATATTATCTTAACTATTACAAACAAAAGGGCGCTGTCGGCTTAGGCGAACTTGTTGCTAATATGTATATAGATGACCCTATGATGGAAAACCTTTTATACCACTGCGGCGAATGTGATATGCCTGTTATTATACATATAGCACCAAAAACAGGAGGTAATTACGGAATAGTTGACGACCTTGGCCTTTACCGTATAGAAAAAATGCTTAAAAAATATCCTAAACTTAAAATTGTGGGCCATTCTCAATGTTTCTGGAGTGAAATAGGCACTAATGTTAATAACGAAAACAGAGACGGTTATGTTACAGGTAAAATTATTGAGGGCAGAGTTGCAAAACTTTTAAGAGAATGTCCTAATCTTTATTGTGATTTATCTGCAGGCAGTGGCTTTAATGCATTAACCAGAGACCTTGATTATACCTATAAATTTATTGAAGAATTTTCTGACCGTTTAATGTTTGGAACAGATATAGTATTTGCAAATCAGCAGTTGCCTTTATCAAAATGGTTGGATGATTCATTTAATGACGGATATATCAGTGAAGAAAATTATAAGAAAATCTGCAGAGAAAATGCAATAAGAATTTTTAATTTAAATCTAAAATAAGAAAGAAGGAAAAAATATGATTAAAAGAGTTATATCATTACTGCTTGTATTATCAATTATATGTGTTCCTGTTATGGCAAATGTTACTTTTTCTGATTTAGACAGTACTCATTGGGGATATATGGTAGTAAATAAATTGGTAAACGACGGAACTGTTAAAGGTTATGAAGACGGAAGTTTTAAACCTTCAAATCTTGTTACACGCGCCGAATTTGTAAAAATGATGGGAATAGGACCCGAAGTAACTTCTAAAGAGTATTCAGATGTTCCAAACACTCATTGGGGTTATGATTATATTATGACATCCGGTTTTGAAACTGATGATGTAAACTTCTATCCAAGTAAACCTATTACCCGTGGCGAAGCGATTGAACTTTTATGGAAAAGACAAGGCTCTAAAAAAGATATGACTGCACCATATGCAATTTATTCTCAGTACCCTAAAAACCCTGACGCAGTTAAATGGGCGTATAATTATAAAATTATGATGGGGGATGACGGAGTTAATTTAAGACTTTCTGATAATATCTCAAGAGTTGAAGCAGCAGCACTCATTGTAAGAACAAGAGAAACTGATTATTCTTTATCCAATATTTCATATATAGATAATGTATCAGATGATTTATTAAAGGCAATTTTTGATAGTTTTGTACTTTTTAATCTTGAAACAGAATATAGCGCTAATCAAAAAATAACAAACGGCGAACTTTCGAAAGCAGCATTAAGAATTGCATCATATGAAAATAATATAACTTATACTAATTTTGAAACTGATTTATCATTTAGCCACGCTTATTCCAAAGATGTGTCAATTATTGCATCCAAAGTTTTAGGGGATAAATATGCAACAGAAGAATTTGCAGATAAAAACGCAGTTATGGAAGATATGGTTGCAATGCTTACTTATGCAGTTTTACATCTTAATTTAGTAGATGTTAGCAATTTATCAAAAGATAATTATTATTCTGATGTTGAAAAGGATATATCTGAAAATAAAAACAAATATCTTACTTATGCATTTTTAAACGGAATACAGGTAAATTCAAACGGTACACTTGATGCAAAAAAAGAAGTAACATATAAAGATTTAGCATTTGTTTTACTTCAGTTTGATTCGCTTTTAGGAACACAAAGAGTGTACTCAACTTTAAAAAATGCAGACGGAAGCAATGTTATTTATACTGCAAAACTTAATAAAAATACAGCAACATATCCATCTAATAAATCTGATTTTGCTTGTATTATAGAGGGAATAGATAATAAAATTTATGAAAAACCTTTTGAATATAAATCAACTGTTAATTATGTATTCTCTTTTGCACGTGATTTTTCATCTAAATTTATTTATGTGCTTACAGGTTTAGCTGATACAATAAAAAGCCAGTATAATGTAGACAGTGAACTTCTTGTTTATCCAAATCTTATTTGGAATTCAAGCAAAGGTTTCTCTGTAAGACTAAAATGTAAGATATTAAGCGTTCCAAACGATAATATAAATATTAAAGAAATGTTCGGCGATATGCTTGTAACAGATATAGACGGTAACCTTAAAGAAGGTATGGAAATATTTATCGAAACAACTATTCCTATAAAAGCCTTATTATAAAATTTGTTGTAAAAAAACCCGAAATGGTAAACATTTCGGGTTTTTTAAATCTAAGATAAAATAAATAAAGAATTTGGATATATATTATATCCGTTTTCATTTTTTTCGATTTTTCCTAAGGAAAATTCTATATTTTCTTTTTCACAATTTATAGTAACTGTATTATCGCTTAAGTTAATACCGCATAAAAGATTACCTCTTTTAAAAGAATAAAAACCTTTCTCTTTATAAAACAAACTAAAATCAGAAGTTAAATCTTTTTTATTCTTCTTTCTTACATTAGATAACTCTTTAAAATAGGAGAGAAGTTCAAAATCTTCTTTACCATATGGATATGTCTTTCTGCAGTATGGGTCGGAAAATCCGTCAAGCCCTACTTCATCTCCATAGTATACCGATGGAATTCCAGGAAGAGTAAACTGTAAAAATGTTGCAAAAATTAGTTTGTTTTTACCGTTTGTATATTCTTCTTCGGATAAAATGTATTTACTGTAATCTTCCTTTTTAACTTCTTCGTTAACTCCAAGATAGTTTATCGCTCTAAATGTATCGTGAGTGGATAAACTGTTCATAAGAGAGTTAACAACACATGGTGGATAATTTTCAATTATTGAATAAATTCTTTCGTTAAAAAGGTTTTCATCTTTAAATTTTACAAATTCTAAAATGGCAGTTCTCCAAGGGTAATTCATAACACTGTCCATCTGACCGCCTAAAAGATATCTTCTTCTTTTACCGTAAGCGAATTTGTTTGTTGCATCCTCCCACACTTCGCCTATAATAAAGGAATTTTTATTGTTATTTTTTGAAGTTTTATACAAATTGTCAATAAATTCATCAGGTAACTCATCTGCAACATCCAGTCTCCAGCCTGAACATCCCATGTTCTGCCAGTGTTCTATAACTCCATCTTTACCTGTAATATATTCTGTATATTTAGGGTTGTTTTCATTAACATTAGGTAGGTTTGAAAACCCCCACCAACTTTCATAAACATCAGGATATTCTATAAAACTATACCAGTCATAATAAGGAGAATCAGGGGAATTATATGCCCCTAACGAGTCGTAGTTTCCATATTTATTAAAGTAAATACTGTCAGCGCCTGTATGGCTGAAAACTCCGTCTAAAATAACTTTTATATCTCTTTTTGCACATTCCTTACACAAAAGGGAAAAGTCTTCATTTGTCCCGAAATACGGGTCAATGTTAAAATAATTGCCTGTACTGTATCTGTGATATTCAGGACTTTCAAATACAGGGTTAAGATAAATGATATCTATACCAAGTTCTTTAATATAATCAAGTTTTTCTATTATACCCAGTATATTTCCGCCAAAGTAATCATTTGCCTTATAGTCTGGTGTGTCATAAATAAATTCAGGAATTTCATCCCACTCTTTATGCATTTTTCTTTCGTTTTTGGACTTTTTAGGCCTAAATTTTTCGCTTTTTGCAAACCTGTCAGGAAAAATCTGATACATTGTTGCACCCTTAACCCAGGAAGGTGTATCAAAGTCTTTATCAAAAACTGTAAGTTGCCATTCAGGAAGCCATTCACCGATTGTTGAAATGTTATCTTTTATTCCTACAAATTTTACCAAGCCATTATCTCTTATTTCAAAATGATAAAAATAAAGGTTGGAAATATCAAACTTTGCTTTGCAGTAAAATCTGTTGTAATTGTCATAACTTAAGATTTTGTCCATATAAATATATATAGACTCATTACTGTTGTCTTCATGGTATACAAGATAGACTTCCGAAGAAGGTACAGTGTTTAATATATCTATATTAAATTCAACATATTCATCTGTTTTAACACCACCAAAAGGGTGTTTATATATCTTATTTCGTGAATTATAAATTACTTCTTGCATATATTACCTCCAAATATGTTAAGAATACTATGTTTAAAAAATCTTGTCAAGAAAATTAAATTTATATTTTTATTAAAAAATAGTGTACAAATATAAAAAACTGTGATATAATGATAAAAAAAATGCATAACTTGATATATTTTTTGGACATTTTGTATAAGAAAGTTGGTTTTCAAATGAATGAATTTGCAAATGAAAAGAATAAATTAGCCGAGTATCTTTTCCATGAAGGAACTAATTATAAATCATACGAATACTTAGGCGCTCATATGAAAGACGACTTATGCATTTTCAGAGTGTGGGCTCCTAATGCAAAAGAAGTTTATGTTTCAGGCTCATTTAATAACTGGGATAAATACCAGTACAGAGCATACCGAATAACACAGGGCGGAATTTTTGAATGTGTTATAAAAGGTGTTAAAGAGTTTGACAGTTATAAATATCTTATAGTTACAGAAGATAAAGGGGAGTTTTATAAGGCTGACCCATACGGTTTCCACTGTGAAACAAGACCTGGCACTGCATCTAAAGTGTATGATACAGACAATTTTAAATGGAGTGATAATACCTGGATGGAAAACAGGGTTGCCCCTTATAACAAGCCTGTTAATATCTATGAAGTGCATATCGGTTCATGGAAGAAATATAAAGATGGAAATCCTTACAGTTACTTAAAAATTGCAGAAGAACTTATTCCGTATGTTAAAGAAATGGGCTATACACATGTAGAACTTATGCCTCTATCAGAATATCCTTACGATAAATCATGGGGATATCAGGTTACAGGATACTATGCACCAACATCGCGTTATGGAACTCCAAAAGAATTTATGGAATTTGTTAATCTTTGCCATAAAAACAACATTGGTGTTATTTTAGACTGGGTACCTGCTCATTTCCCAAAAGATGCTCATGGTCTTTATGAGTTTGACGGAAGTTATCTTTATGAATATGCCGATGAATTTAAAAGAGAACATCCGGACTGGGGAACAAGAATTTTTGACTATGGAAAAAATGAAGTTAACTGCTTTTTAATTTCCAATGCATGTTTCTGGTTTGATAAATACCATATTGACGGTTTAAGAGTTGACGCTGTTGCATCCATGCTTTATTTAGACTATGGAAGAAAACACGGAATGTGGAGACCTAATAAATACGGTGGCAACGGTAATATGGAAGCCAAAGAGTTCTTACAGAAATTAAATACACGAGTATTTGAAGAATTCAAAGGCGTTATGATGATAGCAGAAGAATCTACAGCGTGGCCTATGGTTACTTACCCTGTGTCTGACGGTGGGCTTGGATTTAACTATAAATGGAATATGGGCTGGATGAATGATTCACTGCTATACATTAAACAGGATCCGTTTATGAGAAAAGGTGTACATAACAACTTAACCTTTTCATTAACCTACGCTTTTTCTGAAAACTTTGTTTTACCTCTTTCACACGACGAAGTTGTTCACGGAAAGCAATCGCTCATTTCCAAAATGCCTGGCGACTATGAAGATAAGTTCGCTAACTTAAGAGCATATTACGGTTATATGTATGCACACCCTGGTAAAAAACTTCTGTTTATGGGCAGTGAATTCGGTCAGTTTATAGAGTGGAACGAAGAGAAAGAACTTGACTGGACGCTTTTGGGCTTTGATAAACACAAAGAATTAAATACCTTTGTTAAAGATTTAAATAATGTTTATATAAATAAAACACCGTTCTGGGAACTTGATAATACATGGGACGGATTTGACTGGGCAGCACTTGATGATGACAATAATAATATAATATCCTTCTTCCGTTATGATAAAGAGGGAAATGCAGTGCTTTGTGTATGTAATTTCTCAGGTGTTACTCATAAAGATTATAAAATCGGAGTTCCAAAAAGCGGAGTATATGATGAGATATTTTCTTCTGACAGTTCTCTTTACGGGGGCAAAGGTATCTCAAATGGTAAAGTAAATGCTAAAAAAGGAAAAATGCATGGCAGAGACTACTATATTTCCATTAGCATCCCTGCTTTTTCAACAACATATTTTTATAAAAAAAATTATAAGAAAAATAAATGACCGGAGGTAATTTAATATGGCTAAAAAGAAAGAAATGATTGCCATGCTTTTAGCAGGCGGTCAGGGAAACAGACTGTATGTTTTAACTAACCAACGTGCAAAACCCGCAGTTCCGTTTGGTGGTAAGTACAGAATTGTTGATTTTACACTTTCAAATTGCACAAATTCAGGTATAGATACCGTCGGGGTACTTACCCAATATCGTCCTTTGGAACTTAACTCGTATATCGGGAACGGTCAGCCATGGGATCTTGACAGAATGAACGGTGGTGTTTATATCTTACCTCCTTACACAGGAAGTTCTGCTTCCTGGTATAAAGGTACAGCGAATGCAATCTATCAAAATATTAATTTTATAGAGCAGTATGATCCTGAATATGTTCTTATACTTTCAGGCGACCATGTATATAAAATGGACTATTCAAAAATGCTTAGTTATCATAAAGAAAAGGGTGCTGACGCAACAATTGCAGTTATGGATGTGCCTATTGAACAGGCTTCAAGTTTCGGTATTATGAATACTAATGATGACCTTTCCATAAGAGAATTTGAAGAAAAACCAAAAGTGCCTAAATCTAATAAAGCATCAATGGGTATCTACATATTCAAGTGGGAAAAATTAAGAGAATACCTTATCCGTGATGAAGAAAAAGGCGAAAATACATCTAATGACTTTGGTAAGGATATAATTCCTGCAATGCTTAATGATAACCAGAAGATGTTTGCATATCCGTTTGAAGGTTACTGGAAAGATGTTGGTACAATAGATAATCTTTGGGAAGCCAATATGGACTTACTTAACCCAAGTATTGCTATAAATATATGGGATCCACTTTGGAGAATTTATTGCAGACATGATGTTACAACACCTCATTATATCGATGATAATGCAAATATCGTAAATTCTATGGTAACAGAAGGGTGTTATGTTAACGGTAAACTTAATTATTCTATACTATTCTCAGATGTAACCGTTGAAAAGGATGCCGATGTTGAATACTCTGTTGTAATGCGTAATACAAAAATAGGCAAAGATGCAGTTGTTAAATATGCTATTATTGCAGATGATGTTGTTATAGAAGATGGCGCAGTTATCGGAGCAGCCCCTGAAGAGTTTAAAAATCCTGAAAAATGGGGAGTAGCAGTTATAGGTCAGGGTGCAGTTGTTAAATCAGGTCAGGTTGTTTTACCTGGCGAAATGATTGCACCAAATCAGGGAAGAGAATAGGAGGAAAGTAATATGAATGCTTTTAGTATATTATTTTCAGACAATTACGGATACGAAACTGAAAGAGTAAATGAACTTGCGAGTAACCGTGCTATTGCATCTATTCCGTTTGGCGGAAGATACAGAGTAATAGATTTCGTTTTATCTGCATTGGTTGGTGCAGGTGTGCATAATATAGGGCTTGTTACAAAAAATAAATACGCTTCTCTTATGGACCACGTAGGCGGAGGTAAAGACTGGGATCTTAACAGAAAAAACGGCGGACTAAAATTCCTTACTCCGTTTTCAGAAAACAGCAGTACAGGTGTTGTTACAAATAAAATTGAAGCGTTAAACAGCGTTATGCACTATATTGAGAGTGCACTTCCTGAATATTGTATCCTTAGTGACTCAAATATTATTATGAATATTGACCTTAAAGATTTTATGAAATTCCATGAGGATAAAAAATCTGATATAACTTTTGCATATTACAAGAGTGGGGCAGGGCAGGAAAACGAACTTGAAGTTTCACTTGATGAAAACTCAAAACTTATTGATACTATGTATCACAGTAAAAATGTTCCTGAAAATGTTAATATTCAGTTAAATATTGTAATAATCAAGAAAGATTTGCTTATTTCTTTAATTGAAAAAGGTATCACTTACGGCTGGTATTCATTAAAGAAAAATGTTATTGCTCACAGTTTTAATGAATATAACATTTACGGTTATAAAGTTGACGGATATGTTTCTTCCATTAACTCATTAGAAGATTTCTATAAAACCAATATGGACTTACTTAATAAAGATGTAAGAATGGAACTTTTCCACGGAAAAAATCATATTCTTACAAGAATTAAAGATTCTGTTCCTACAATGTATGGCGATAAAGCAAAAGTTGTTAATTCACTTGTTGCAGACGGAGCAAAAATTGAAGGAACAATTGAAAATTGTATAGTGTTCCGTGATGTAATAGTTAAAGAAGGCGCAGTTGTTAAAAATTCTATTATAATGCAGGGAACAATTATTGAAAAAGATGCAAATCTTAACTGTGTTATAACAGATGTTGGTGTTAAAGTTACCGAAGGAAAACTTCTTTCAGGAACAGAAAAAATGCCATTTATGATAAATAAAGGTAAAACTGTATAGTAAAAATTGTTCAATATTCACATATGCAATCTATTAAATTTATGTTATAATATAAAAAAATGTATAGCCTTTGCAATATGCAAAGGCTATATGTAAGAATGGAAGGATAAAATATGAAAATTCTTTTCGCAGCGTCTGAGGCCGCTCCTTTTGTAAAAGTCGGAGGGCTTGGAGATGTTATGGGTGGTTTACCCAAAGAACTAAACCAAAAGGGTATTGATGCAAGAGTTATATTACCTTTATATTCTGCCATCAAGCCTGAAATGAGAAACAAATTAGAGTACATTACAAATATTAATGTAAGCAACAGTTGGAGAAACAATTATTGCGGAATATTTAAATGTGAAGTTGATGGAGTTATTTATTATTTTATAGATAATGAGCAGTATTTCCATCGTGAAAAAGTTTACGGAGCATATGATGACGGAGAAATTTTTGCATTCTTTTCACGTGCAGTTTTAGAAGTTCTTCCGATTATCGATTTTATTCCGGATATTATTAACGCGAATGACTGGCATACTGCAATGATTCCTGTTTATCTTAACGCTTATTACAGATTAAGAGACGAATATAAGAATATAAAAACTGTTCTGTCAATTCATAATATTGAATTCCAGGGTAAGTTTGACCCTTATATATTAGGTCAGTTATTTGGTTTAGATTTATGCCATAAATCTGTTCTTATGTATGACGGTGATATAAATATATTAAAAGCAGGTATTGAATCTGCCGACCTTGTTTCTACCGTAAGTAATAATTATGCGGAAGAAATTTTAAGAGAAGAACACTCATTTGGTCTTCATCATATATTAAATGCAAGAAGAGATAAACTAAGAGGAATTATAAACGGTATTGATACTAATGTATTTAATCCAGATAATGATGAATTTATAAAAACAAAATATAATTATTCTAAAATCAGGAATAAAAGATATAACAAGTTAGATCTTCAAAAGAGTATGGCTCTATCAACAGATGAGGATGTTCCTGTTATTGCTATGGTTACAAGACTTACCAAGCAAAAAGGGCTTGACTTATTCTATCCTGTTATGGACGAAATTGCCAACCTGCCTATGCAGCTTTTAATTTTGGGCACAGGTGCAGAAGAATATGAAAATATGCTAAGAGGTTGGGAACACAGAAGACATGATAAGATTAGAAGTATAATTAAATTCTCAGCGTCTATGGCATCAAAACTTTATGCCGGAGCAGACTTGTTCTTAATGCCTTCAAAATCTGAACCATGTGGATTATCTCAGTTAATAGCAATGAGATATGGTACAATTCCTATCGTTCATACAGTTGGCGGGCTTAAAGATACTGTTGAGCCTTATAACCCTGTAACAAAGGAAGGATGCGGTATAACATTCCAAAGTTACAACAGTTACGATATGCTTGACGCTATCAAAAGAGGTATTGAACTTTATTACGATAAAGAAAACTTTAAAACAGTTAGAAAAAATGCTATGGCAAAAGATGTCAGCTGGAATTATCCTGCTGAACAATATATAAAAATGTATAAAGAATTAGTATAATAGGAGTTAAAAATGAACATTACAGCAAAAGATTTTAAAGAAAGAATTGAAAAATATATAAAAATTAATTTTGGTTGCGACTTATCAGGAGCAGGTAAAAGACAGGTGTATCAGGCTGTTCTTGGGGTTACCAATGAAATACTTGCAGAAAAGAGATATAATTTTACTAAAAAAGCAAGAGAACAGGAAGCAAAACAAGTATATTATATGTCTATGGAGTTTTTAGTTGGTACATCTCTTAGAAATAACCTTTGGAATTTAGGCATTGAAGAAGAAATCAGAAAAATGCTTAAAAAGGAAAATTTTGATATAGAAGAACTTTACGAAATGGAACCTGATGCAGGTCTTGGTAACGGTGGTCTTGGTCGTCTTGCATCCTGTTATATGGATTCTCTTACAAGTTTAGGTTATAAAGCGACAGGTTTTTCAATTAAATATGATTTTGGTATTTTTAAACAGGTTATTGTTGACGGATGGCAGACAGAATTCCCTGATGATTGGCTGGATCTTGGCGGTCACTGGTTAGTTCCAAGAAAAGATGAATCTGTTGAAGTTAAATTCTTTGGAGATATCAACGAAATCTGGACAGAAAATGGTTTAAAAACAGAGCATGTAAACTATGTGCCTATAACTGCAACTCCATATGATTTATTTATCTCAGGATACGATACAGAGGCAGTTAATACACTAAGATTATGGGGCGCAAACTCTAAACAGGGATTTGATATGGACTTATTCGCACAGGGCGAACATCATAAAGCAAGTGAAAAAGAAGATATTGCAAGTTCAATTTCAAAAGTATTATATCCTGCTGATGACCATTATAATGGTAAATCACTAAGAGTTAAGCAACAGTATTTCTTTGTAAGTGCTTCTATGCAACAGATTACAAGAAAGCATTTTGAAAAATATAATACACTTGATAATCTTCATGAAAAAGTTATAATCCATATTAACGATACTCATCCGTCTTTATGTGTTCCTGAACTTATGAGAATTCTTATGGATGATTATGGTTACCTTTGGGATAAAGCATGGGATATAACCTGTAAAACATTAGCATATACAAACCATACTGTTATGAGCGAAGCTTTAGAAAAATGGCCAATAGATTTAATAAAATCTCACCTGCCAAGAATTTATTCTATTGTTGAAGAAATTAACAGAAGATTCTGCAATATGATTTATGAAAATCACTCAGAATTTGCAGGGGAAATCAACAATATGTCTATTATCGCTGACGGAGTTGTCAAAATGGCAAATCTTTGTATGGCATGTTGCTTTAATGTTAACGGTGTATCAAAATTACACTCAGAAATATTAAAACAGGATACATTCTCATCGTTTCATAAAATTTTCCCTGATAAACTTACCAATGTTACAAATGGTATTGCCCACAGAAGATGGCTATGTCAGGCAAACCCTCTTTTAACTGAACTGTTAGAAGAAAAGATTGGCGATGTTTATAAGAAAGATTTATCTAAAATTGCAGACTTTAATAAATTTATTGATGATAAAGAAGTTTTGGATAAACTTTGTGATATTAAATATAAAAACAAACAAAGACTTGCAGATTATATTTTAAAAACAAACGGAATTACTGTTAACTGTGATTCAATATTTGATATTCAGGTTAAAAGACTTCATGAGTATAAACGTCAGCTTCTTAATGTGCTTCATATTATATATATGTATCGCAAGATTAAGTTTGAAGGTTTAAGACCTCAGCCTAAAACATATATCTTTGCTGCCAAAGCATCAAAAGGGTATTATATGGCAAAAGATATTATCCGTTTAATATGTGCTTTATCTGATATGATAGAAAAAGACCCTGAAGTTAGAGATTATATGAAGGTTGTATTTATAGCAGATTACAGAGTTTCACTTGCTGAAATTATTATTCCTGCTGCAGATATAAGCGAACAGATTTCTCAGGCAGGAAAAGAAGCATCTGGTACAGGTAATATGAAACTTATGATTAACGGTGCAGTTACATTAGGTACAATGGACGGTGCAAATGTTGAAATTTACGAATCTGTCGGAGAAGATAATATCTTTATCTTCGGTTTAAGAGCAGATGAAGTTGAAAATCTATACAGAAACGGTTATAACCCAAGATATTATTATGATAATGACAAAGATATCCGTGATGTATTAGAATTTATCAAAAACGGAGTAAATGGTAAGAATTTTGACAATATTTATAATAATCTTATCAACTCAGATCCGTTTATGTGCCTTGCAGACTTCAAAGCATACTGCGATATTCATAATGAAGTTGACAAAGCATATGCAGATAAATATAAATTTGCTAAAATGTCTTTGAAAAATATTGCAAACGCAGGTCTTTTTGCCGCAGACAGAAGTGTATCCGAATATGCAAAAGATATCTGGAACATTAAACCTGTTGTATAATTTATTTATATAAAATTTAATAAAAATTTCAGTATACCAACACATACAGAGAAACTGTTAGTGTTGGTATACAAGCATATTTAGGAGAAGTTATGGAAAGAAAAAGTGGGGTTTTAATGCATATTACATCTCTTTTTGGCGATTATTCATCAGGAAGTTTTGGTAAATGTGCAAAAGAATTTATTGATTTTTTAAAAAAGTGTAAATTCTCGTACTGGCAGGTTCTTCCGTTCCTTATGGCAGACGGATTTAATTCGCCATATCAGTCATATTCGGCATTTTCTTCAAATCCGTATTTTATTGACCTTGATATTCTTTTTGAAAAAGGGCTTATAACAAAGGATGAACTATTATCTAATAAACAAACTCAACCATACAGTACAGAGTATGAAATACTTTGGGAAAAAAGATTTGATTTGCTAAGTAAAGCATCAAAAAGAGTTATTGATAAAACAAAAATTAATGATTTTATAAGTTCAAGAGAGCATATAGAAAATTTTTGTATCTTTATGGCAAAAAAAGAAGCCAACGATAATAAATCATGGCACGAATGGGAAAATGATTTATATAGCGAAGAAACGCTCTTTATGTGGAAATTTATCCAGTATGAATTTATAAGTCAGTGGAAAGAAATTAAAAAATATGCAAATGATAACGGAATAAAAATAATTGGAGATATTCCTATTTATGTATCGTATGACAGTTCTGATGTATGGGCTAATAAAGACGAGTTTCTTCTTGATGAAGATAATTTGCCTGTATGTGTTGCAGGTGTTCCGCCTGATTATTTCTCACAGGACGGGCAACTTTGGGGTAACCCCCTATATAACTGGGATAAAATGAAGAAAAACGGTTATAAATGGTGGATAGACCGTATGTCTTTTATGGCAGAACTTTTTGATGGTGTGCGTATTGACCATTTTAGAGGCTTAGAATCTTTCTGGGCTGTTCCTTATGGAAGTAAAACAGCAAAGAACGGGGAATGGAAAAAAGGGCCTGGAATGGATTTAATAAATAAACTTAACGAAAAATTTTCTGATAAAC
This sequence comes from Clostridia bacterium, assembly GCA_017554615.1. Classification (NCBI taxonomy): domain Bacteria; kingdom Bacillati; phylum Bacillota; class Clostridia; species Clostridia bacterium. Next base: position 48,995 of record JAFZHY010000015.1, on the reverse strand, counting down.
TCATCATTGCAGAAGACCTTGGAGAAATTACTCCCGAAGTTATTAAATTAGTTGAAGACAGTGGTTATCCCGGTATCAGAGTATTCCAGTTTGGTTTTCTTGGAGATGACGACAATCCTCATATGCCTCATAACTATATAAACAACTCAGTAGTATATACAGGTACTCATGATAATAATACACTGCTTGGATATATGTGGGAACTTCCTATGGATAATAAAAAAAGAATGCTTGAATATTGTAATTACATATCATCCGACTGGGAAGGCGGGTATGACAGTATTTTAAGAAGCATTTTTGCAAGTAATGCAGGTATAGTAATTTTACCTATTCAAGACTTATTAGGCTACGGGGGAGATACCAGAATGAATGTTCCGGGCCGTGCAGATGGTAACTGGAGATTCAGAATAACAAAAGAACAACTTAATTCCATAGATATCAGTAAATTCAAAAGATTAAATGAATTATATAAAAGATAATAACCTCACGAAATTCTAACAAACTATGGGTTACACACTTTAAAATTAACCAATCTCAAAGATATGAATAATAAGTGATATTGTGAGACAGGTCTCACAGTGATATTTTGCCTGTGGGCAAAGTGATATTGAAACTTGCAGTTTCAGTGATATTATATTCGCCTCCAAAACTGTCCGAAGGACAATATCACGATGCGTAGCATCATATCACTACAAAGTAATATAACTCGCCTTTGGCGAATATAACTGAGGCACCTTCCTTAAGGAGGGTGCCTCTATGCAAGGTTTTTTTATTGTGGAATTATGATTTCTTGCCCTATATATAAATTAGAGCCGATATTATTTACAGTTTTAATTTCATTTATAAATTTTCTTGTATCAACATTTTTTACATTATATTCCTGAGCAATTTCCCATAGAGTATCTCCGCTTGCCACATAATAGGTAATATATTCGTTAGTTGTTTTGGAATAAACTTTTCCTAAATTAAATACTGATACACATAATAAAGATACCAATGTGAACATTACAAGCAAAAATACTATAAATCTGAATTTGTTTTTTATTACTATTTTTTTCATTTATATCATCCTTTCTTATGAACATTTGTTCGACTGTTATTTGTATTATAAATCGAACAAATGTTTTTGTCAACACTTTTTTCGAACATTTGTTTGACTTTTTTATTTTTTTGTGTTAAAATACAGGTAAATCAACATTTGCGAGGTGTTTATTTATGGAAAATTTAACAAGAAAACAAAAAGAAGTATTTGAATATATAAAAAATTATATTGATAATAATGGTTATCCACCGTCAGTAAGAGATATTTGCACAGGGGTTAATTTAAGTTCTCCATCATCTGTTCACGCACATATCAATTCGCTTGTGGAAATGGGATATCTTAAAAAAGACACTCTTAAGAAAAGAGCATTGACTATATCAGAAGAATATAAAGATGAAGAATCTTACTCAGGAAGTGAAAACGGAGTTGACTACCTTGAAGTTCCTGTTATCGGTCAGGTTGCAGCAGGACAGCCTATTCTTGCAGTAGAAAACATTGAAAGAACATTTCCTTTACCTATGGACTTTGCAAAAAACAAAGATGTATTTATGCTAAGAGTAAAAGGGGACAGTATGATAAATAAAGGAATCTTTGACGGAGATTATGTTATAGTAAGAAGAGAAGATACTGCTTCAAACGGAGATATTATTGTTGCACTTGTTGATGACAGTGCAACGGTTAAAACATTTTATAAAGAAAACGGTTATTTCAGACTTCAGCCTGAAAATGATTCTATGTCTCCGATTATAGTTGATGAATTAAGGGTTTTAGGTAAAGTTGTAGGCTTATACAGAATGATGTAATAAGTTATTTAATATATTTGGTATTTTTTACATTTTATTATTGAATATAGATACAGTATATGCTATAATACTGTAAAGGACTGGGCTGATAATTTTAGCAGAGTCAAAAAATAGAAGGGGGAGTTTAAAATGAAAGCTATTATTAACGGAAAAATCATTTTAAAAGACAGGGTTTTAGAAAACCATGCATTGCTTTATTCCGATGTTATCGAAGGAATAATTCCGGTTGACAATATTCCTTGCGGAGTAGATATAATTGATGCAAATGGCGGTTATGTTTCTCCGGGATTTATAGATATACATATTCACGGTTATCTTGGCAAAGACGTATGCGACGGCGAAGAAGAAAGTATCCGTACTATTTCAAATGGTATTATTGCCAACGGTGTTACAGGATATCTTCCAACCACAATGACAGTTGATATGAAGGTTATAAAAAAATCTCTTCAGGTATTAAGAGACCTTAAAGAAGAGAGTAAAACCTGGGAAGGCAGTGAAATTTTAGGTTGCCATGCCGAAGGGCCTTTTATCAGCGAATCTAAAAAAGGCGCTCAGGACCCTAAATATATATTAAAGCCTGACGCAGATTTTGTTAAAGAATATTCTGACATTATTAAAATTCTTTCATTTGCTCCAGAAGAAGATTCTAATGATTTTGAAGCAATAAGAAGAATAAATAAAGAAACTGATGTTGTTATGTCAATGGGGCATACTTCTGCAGATTATGATACTGCAATGGCAAGTGTTTCCTGTGGTGTTAAACATGTTACACACTTATTTAACGCTATGACTCCTCTTGCTCATCGTGCTCCTGGAGTTGTTACAGCAGCGCTTAACAGTGATGTTTCTTGCGAACTTATAGTTGACACATTCCATGTATCTCCTGCTTTATATGATATGTTATATAAACTTAAAGGCAGAAAACTTTGTTTTATAACTGACTGTTTACCTGCAGGTGGTCTTCCATACGGAGAATATACTCTTGGCGGAAATAAAATAATTTATCGTGATATTGTTTGCCGCCTTGAAGACGGAACAGTTGCAGGAAGTGTTCTTAAACTTAACAAAGGTGTATGGAATGTTTACACAAATTCTACAATTCCTCTATGGGAATGTGTAAACTGTGCATCATTAAACCCTGCCAATGCAATCGGAGTAGGGGATAAAAAAGGCTCTTTAGAAGTTGGAAAAGATGCTGATATAGTTATTTTAACAAACGAATTTGATGTAATAAAAACTATTAAAAAAGGAGATATAAAATATGAATCTTAAAGTTAATGCGAAATTAGACCCTCAGTTTACACCATTATCTTTAGTAATTAAAGAAATGCGTGAAGCAACAAAAGAAAACGGACAGGACATTATAATTGCCATTGAAAGAAACAAAGGATATACTGTTACCTATAAAACCAGAGTGTTTAAAGATGGTACAGGTCATGACGACGAAAACTTTGATTTTGTTGAAAGAATGGTTAAATCTCTTTTATGGGTTGCCGGTGGTTATAAAATTTATATCGCAGGCAGTGAACTTATCGGTAACAAAATTAAAGAAGCATATACAGACGGTGGGCTTAGAGATTTCGATGTTCACTTTATGGAAAGAATATATGAAAATCCTTTTGAAGTTATTGTATGTTCATTAGAAAATGCTCCTGAAGAAAAATCAGCAGCAGCACCTATCGGAAGACATTTAGAAGGCTGCAGAATCGGTTTTGATGCAGGTGGAAGTGACAGAAAAGTTAGTGCTGTTATCGATGGCGAAAGCGTATATTCAGAAGAAGTTGTTTGGTTCCCTAAAATCACTTCTGACCCTGATTATCACTACCAAGGAATTTTAGACGCTATGAAAACTGCAGCATCTCATATGCCAAGAGTTGATGCTATCGGTGTTTCAAGTGCTGGTGTTTATGTTGATAACAGAATCATGGTTGCATCATTATTCCTAAAAGTAAGCGATGAAGACTTTGATAAAAAAGTTAAAAATATGTATATAGACGTTGCTAAAGAAATTGGCGAAAATATTCCGATAGAAGTAGCAAATGACGGGGACGTTACTGCTCTTGCAGGTGCTATGGACTTAAATGATAACGCAGTTTTAGGTGTTGCTATGGGAACATCTGAAGCAGGTGGTTATGTTGACCCTCAGGGAAATATCACAGGCTGGTTAAACGAACTTGCTTTCGTACCTGTTGATGCTTGCAAAAATGCTATGGTTGACGAATGGTCAGGCGATTATGGTTGTGGCGTTAAATATTTCTCTCAGGACGGTGTTATTAAACTTGCACCATATGCAGGAATTGAACTTGATGAAAATCTTTCACCTGCAGAAAAATTAAAAGTTGTTCAGGGTCTTATGAAAGACGGAGACGAAAGAGCAGCTGCTATTTATGATACAATCGGTGCATACTTCGGATATGCTATTGCTTTCTACTCTGAATTCTATGATATTAAACATGTTCTTATCATGGGTAGAGTTACATCAGGCGAAGGCGGAACAATTCTTTTAGAAAGAGCACAGGAAGTTTTAGATAAAGAATTCCCAGAACTTGCTAAAAAGGTTCAGCTTCACATTCCTGATGAAAGTTCAAGAAGAGTTGGTCAGTCTGTTGCTGCAGCAAGTCTTCCAGAAATTAAATAATTTATACATAAAAAAAGGTTTTGCGTAATGAACGCAAAACCTTTTTTATATTTAATCTATAACTTTATATCCTTGTGCTTCAACTGTCTCTTTTAATTTGTTAAAAGGTATTTCTTCTGTCATTTTAACTATTGCAGATGAATTTTCGTGGCTTACTATCGCTTCTGAAACTGCACTTAGTTCTTCTAATACTTTTTTAACTCTTGCTTCACAATGCTTACACATCATACCTTCAATTTTCATTGTAACTTCCATAATTTTTTTCTCCTTATTATTAAACTTAATATTATTTATTCTAAGAGCATTTGTAACCACAAATAAACTTGATATACTCATGGCGAAAGCACCGAACATAGGCGTTAATTTTAAGCCATATAACGGTATAAATACACCTGCTGCAAGGGGAATTCCTATAATGTTATAGATAAATGCCCAGAATAAATTTTCATATATGGTTTTTAATGTTTTTCTGCTTAATTTTATAAGTTTAGGTATATTTTTAAGGCTTGAATCAATAAGCACAACATCCGAAGTATTTATAGCAACATCTGTACCTTGTCCAACTGCAATTCCGACATCGGCAGTTGCAAGGGCAGGGGCATCGTTAATTCCATCGCCCACCATAGCAGTTTTAGACTTACTCATCAATTTCTTTATAATCTGTGCTTTTTCATCAGGTAAAACATCGGATATAACATCATCGGCATTAACTATATTTTTAATCGCTTGTGCAGTTTTTAAATTATCTCCTGTAAGAATTATTGTCTTAATTCCCATATTCCTTAATTCTTCTATTGCACTTATGCTTTCATCTTTTACTGTGTCCATAACAGCGATAACACCTAAAAATTCGTTATCTTTAGTAAAGAATAATGGTGTTTTTCCACTTATAGACAGTTTATCTGTTATTTCTAAAATTTCATTATTTAAACTTGTAAACTGAGAAATATACTTTGCGTTTCCTCCACGGATAATACTACTGTTTATAACTGCTTTAAGTCCGTTTCCAGGATGTATTTTAAAATCAGAAGTTAAAAGGGGAGTAATGCCATAATCTTGCCCCTTTTTTATTATTGCCTTTGCAAGAGGATGTTCGCTCTTTATTTCAAGTGAATATGCATAACTTAAAAGTTCGTTATCGGTTATATTAAATGGAATAATATCTGTAACTTCAGGTTTTCCTTTGGTAATTGTTCCTGTTTTATCAAGCGCAACAGTTTTTATCTTTCCTGTATATTCGAGTGCCTGAGCGTTTTTAAACAGTATTCCATGCTTTGCACCCACTCCGTTTCCAACCATAACTGCAACAGGTGTTGCAAGACCCAAAGCACACGGACAACTTATAACAAGCACTGAAATTGCTCTGGCAAGTGAAAAACCAATATCTTTATTTAATATATACCATATGGTAAAAGTAATAACAGAAATTAAAATAACTATAGGAACAAAAATTCCTGATACCTTATCTGCCACCTTGGCAATAGGAGGTTTTGAATTTGAAGCCTCGGTTACTCTTTTTATAATCTTAAAAAATAATGTGTCTTCTCCTGTTTTTTTCGCCTCACATTTTAAATATCCCGATTCATTATAAGTAGACTGTGAAACACTATCTCCTTTTTCTTTATCAACCGGTATACTTTCGCCTGTTAACATTGATTCGTTAACTGATGCACTTCCTTCTATTACAATTCCGTCAGCAGGAATTATTCCTCCTGGTTTAACAATAAAAATATCTCCTACTACAATGTCTTTTGCATCTATTTTAGTTTCCTTACCGTCTCTTATAACAATAGCAGTTTTTGGGGCAAGTTTTATAAGAGAATTTATTGCATCTGTTGTTTTCTTTTTAGACTTTGATTCAAGCATTTTTCCGAAAGTTATAAGAACTAAAATCATAGCAGCCGATTCAAAATATAATTCGTGAAGTTGATGAGATGCCAAATTTATATTACCTTCAACGTATAAATCAGTCATATAAAATACAACTGCTACACTGTATATAAATGATGCAAATGAACCAAGTGAGACAAGAGAGTCCATATTTGGTGATTTATTCACTATTCCTTTATATCCGTTTATAAAAAACTTTTTATTTATAATCATTATAATCAATGATAAAAGCATTTGTATTATTGCAACGGATAAAGGGTTTTTATCTAAATATCGTGGAAGAGGAAAGGAGAACATTGTGTACCCCATTGAAATATACATAAGAACAAGAAGTATTAAAATAGACGGTATTATATTGTTCTTTGATTCGATGTTTTCTTCTTTTTTTAGGGTATCTTTAAATTTTATGCCATAACCTGCTTTTTCAACAGCATATAGTATTTCTTCGTCGCTAAAACTTCCTGAAACTTTCATAGTATTTGTAAGAAGATTTACCGAACATTCTTTAACATTTTCTAACTTTTTAACTTCCTTTTCAACTCTTACAGAACAAGCAGCGCAACTCATTCCTGTAACAATATATTCTTTCATATAAATCACCTTTAATTTTTAAGTACAACTAAATAAATTGTATAACCCTCAGTATATTTTGTCAATACGAATTTATTTGTAACAATATATTAAAATACTTGAAAATATTGTATCTGTATTATATAATAAATACATAAAGATAACCTGAATACTTGATATTTCATAATAGATATAAATATTTATTATGAAAGAAGTTGAAGATAACGGGATTTCAAAGAGGCATCTCCTTGAGGGGATGCCTTTAAAAAGGAAGAACATATATTTTTTAAACACTACTTTTTATATTTACTGAATATATCATAATAAGAATCTCAAAATAATACTAATATTATTTAAAACAAGGAATTTTAAAAAATGTTTAAATTAAAATCAGATTATTCTCCCTGCGGAGACCAACCACAAGCGATAGAAACGCTTGTTAACAGCATAAAAAATAATAATAAATTTCAGACACTTTTAGGTGTAACAGGTTCAGGAAAAACTTATACAATGGCTAAAATAATTGAAAAGGTAAATAAACCTACATTGGTTTTAGCGCATAATAAAACACTTGCTGCGCAGTTATGCAGTGAATTTAAGTCTTTTTTCCCTGAAAATGCTGTTGAATATTTTGTATCTTATTATGATTATTATCAGCCCGAAGCATATATAGCAAATACTGACACTTATATTGAAAAAGACTCATCTATAAATGATGAAATTGATAAATTAAGACACTCTGCAACAATTTCGCTTTTTGAAAGAAAGGATGTTATAATAGTTGCATCTGTTTCTTGCATTTATGGGTTAGGAGATCCTGAAGATTATACAGATCTTGTAGTATCATTAAGACCTGGTATGGTTAAAGACAGGGATGAAATATTAAAAAAATTAGTAGAAATTCAATATGAAAGAAACGATTATGATTTTTCAAGAGGGAAGTTCAGAGTAAAAGGGGATACTTTAGATGTATTTCCTGCCAATACAAATGAAAATATAATGAGAATAGAGTTCTTTGGAGATGAAATAGAAAAAATATTATCTGTTGACCCTCTTACAGGCGAAATTTTAGGCGAATTAACTCATGCTGCAATTTTCCCTGCATCTCATTATGTTACATCGAGTGAAAAAATGAAAAGGGCAATAAAAACCATAGAGCAGGAACTTGAAGATAGAATAAGATACTTTGAAAAAGAAGGAATGCTTTTAGAAGCACAAAGAATAGCACAAAGAACAAACTATGACCTTGAAATGCTCGGGCAGATAGGATTTTGCCAGGGCATTGAAAACTATTCAAGACATATAAGCGGAAGAGAAGCAGGAAGTTGCCCTTATACTCTTATGGACTATTTTCCTGATGATTTTTTACTTTTTGTAGACGAATCTCATGTTACATTGCCTCAGGTAAGAGGAATGTATGCAGGAGACAGGGCAAGGAAAGACTCTCTTGTACAGTATGGCTTTAGATTACCTTCTGCATATGATAACCGTCCTCTTAACTTTGACGAATTTATGAGTAAGATAAATCAGGCAGTTTTTGTATCTGCAACACCCGGAAAACTTGAATATGAATTATCAAGTGTAACTGCCGAACAGGTTATAAGACCGACAGGGCTGTTAGACCCTGTAATAGAAGTTGTACCGACAAAAGGGCAGATTGATCATTTGCAGTCTGAAATACGAAAGACTATTGATTCAGGAAACCGTGTGCTTATAACTACACTTACCAAAAGAATGGCAGAAGATTTAACCGACTTTTACTTAAAGTCAGGAATAAAGGTAAGGTATCTTCATTCGGATATTGATACAATAGAAAGAATGGAAATTATAAGAGATTTAAGACTGGGCGAATTTGATGTTTTAATCGGCATAAATTTATTAAGAGAAGGTCTTGATATTCCTGAAGTATCGCTTATTGCTATCCTTGATGCAGATAAAGAGGGATTTTTGCGTTCAGAAACATCCCTTATCCAGACAATAGGCCGTGCAGCAAGGAATGTATCAGGCAAGGTAATTATGTATGCCGACAGAATTACCGACTCTATGAGTAATGCTATTAACGAAACCAACAGAAGAAGAAAAATTCAGGATAAATATAACAAATCAAATAATATTACTCCGAAATCAGTATCAAAATCTATTAAAGAAATAATCGAAATAACTAAACCAATTAAAGAAAATATCAATAAAAAGTCTAAAAAAGATATTACCTTAACCATTCAGGAATTAACTGAAATGATGATGGATGCTGCAAAAAATTTAGATTTTGAAACTGCTGCCAAATTAAGAGATAAAATAGAAGAACTTAAAAAATAAGGAGAAACAATGGAAAAAATTATTATTAAAGGAGCAAAAGAACATAACCTTAAAAATGTATCATTGGAAATTCCGAGAGATAAACTTGTTGTTTTTACCGGACTTTCAGGCTCAGGCAAAAGTTCACTTGCGTTTGATACAATTTATGCAGAGGGGCAAAGACGATATGTTGAGTCCTTGTCTTCTTATGCACGAATGTTTTTAGGGCAGATGGAAAAACCCGATGTAGAAAAAATAGAAGGTTTATCTCCTGCAATTTCCATTGACCAGAAAACCACAGGCAGAAACCCTCGTTCAACAGTGGGTACAGTTACAGAAATATACGACTATTTAAGAGTTCTATATGCAAGAATAGGAGTTCCACATTGTCCTAACTGTAAAAAAGAAATCAAGCAACAAACTATTGATCAGATTACAGATGCAGTTATAAATTATGGTGTGGGAAGCAAAATTTTAGTCTTAGCGCCAATTGTAAGAGGCAGAAAAGGCGAACATCAAAAAGTATTTGAAAATGCAAAAAAAAGCGGATATGTGCGTGTAAGAGTCAACGGTGATATATACGAATTATCCGAAGAAATTAAACTTGACAGAAATAAAAAACATAATATTGAAATAGTTATAGACCGTCTTATAGTAAAAGAAGAAATCAAAGCAAGACTTACTGATTCTATTGAAACTGCAACCTCTCTTTCAGACGGTATAGTTATAATTCATAAAATAGATGATAAAGATTACAGTTATTCTTTAAATTACGCATGTCCTGATTGTAATATAAGCATTGAAGAGTTATCTCCGAGAATGTTTTCGTTTAACAACCCTATGGGAGCATGTCCTGAATGCGGTGGTCTTGGCCATTTAATGAAGATAGATAAAAATTATATCTTAAATAAAGAACTTTCTATCCGTGAGGGCGGTATAAACGCAAACGGCTGGAATTTTAAAGGCGAAGATACCATGGCAGATATGTATTATTTAGGGCTTTCAAAGAAATATAACTTTTCTCTTGATGAACCTATTAAAAATTTATCCAAAGAAGCCATTGATGTTATTTTATACGGTACAAAAGGCGTTAAATACGAAATGACCTATAAGAAAAAATATGGTGGCGGAAAATTCATGGGAGATTTTGAAGGGGTCATAAATAACCTTGAAAGAAGATATAAGGAAACAAAATCAAACTGGATAAGAAATGATATTGAATCATTGATGACTAAGGCAGACTGCCATTTTTGCGACGGAACAAGATTAAAACCCGAAGCCTTATCAGTTACTGTGTCAGACAAAAACATAGCACAGATAACAAAATATACAATAGGCGAGTTACTTGATTTTTTTGATAACTTAAAATTAAATGAAAGAGAAGAAAAAATTGCACATTTACTGATAAAAGAAATTAAAGAAAGACTTTACTTTTTAAAGGATGTCGGTTTAGAATATCTTACATTATCAAGAAGTGCAGGTACTTTATCAGGCGGAGAAGCGCAAAGAATTCGTCTTGCAACCCAGATTGGCTCATCGCTTATGGGGGTACTTTATATATTGGACGAACCAAGTATCGGTCTTCATCAAAGAGATAACGACAGGCTTCTTGCCACTTTAAAAAAATTAAGAGATTTAGGCAATACCTTAATTGTTGTTGAGCATGATGAAGATACTATAAAAAATGCTGACTATATTGTTGATATCGGTCCGGGAGCAGGTATCCATGGGGGAGAAATAGTAGCACAGGGAACTATTGAAGAAATCAAGAAAAGCAAAAAATCTGTAACTGCAAAATATTTAACAGGCAAGTTAAAAATAGATGTCCCTGAAAAAAGAAGAAAAGGAAACGGAAATTTCCTTGAAATAACAGGCGCTAAAGAAAATAATTTAAAAAATATCAATGTAAAATTTCCTTTAGGCTGTTTATGCGCTGTTACAGGAGTATCAGGCTCTGGTAAAAGTTCACTAATAAATCAGATTCTTTACAGAGAACTTGCGCATATTTTAAACGGTGCAAGAATAAGGGGCGGAGATTTTGAAGATATAAAAGGTATTGAAAATTTAGATAAAATTATTAATATCGACCAATCTCCGATAGGCAGAACTCCACGTTCAAACCCTGCAACTTATACGGGAGTATTTTCTGATATAAGAGAAGTGTTTGCATCAACTTTGGAAGCAAGGCTTAAAGGATACGATGCAGGAAGATTCAGTTTTAATGTAAAAGGCGGAAGATGTGAGGCTTGTCAGGGAGACGGTGTAGTAAGTATTGAAATGCATTTTCTTGCAGATGTAACTATTCCTTGTGATGTATGTAAAGGAAAAAGATATAACAGAGAAACTCTTGATATAAAATATAAAGATAAAAATATATACGAAGTTCTCGATATGACAGTAGAAGAGGGAATATCATTCTTTGAAAATATCCCTAAAATAAAAAGAAAACTTGAAGTGTTAAAAGATGTAGGGCTTTCGTATATTAAACTCGGGCAACCTTCCACAACTTTATCAGGAGGAGAAGCCCAGAGAATTAAACTTGCAACAGAACTTTCAAAAAAATCAACAGGTAAAACAATCTATGTACTTGATGAACCTACCACAGGTCTTCATACAGACGATGTAAAAAAACTGATTGATGTTTTGCAGAAATTAACAGAAAACGGAAATACAATTATAGTTATTGAACATAATTTAGATGTTATCAAAACTGCCGATTATATAGTTGATTTAGGTCCTGAGGGAGGAAATAAAGGCGGTAAGATTGTAGCGCAGGGAACTCCTGAAGAAGTTGCAAAAAATAAAAAATCTTATACAGGAAAATATCTTTTAAAATATTTAAAATAGGTGCGTATAATGAAAAAACTATTAAAAACAACTGTAATAACTATCCTTTCTTTAATTACTGTGTTTTTCCTTTTTCTGATTTATGCTAATGTTCATGTGTTAAAAACCGGCGAAAAATATATAAAAAATTCTTATGATGTTCCAGAGAGTGAATATCTGCTCGTCTTTGGAGCGTCAGTTCAGGGAAATGAAGTGTCTTTCACTCTTTCCCAAAGGTTAAATAAGGCTATTGAACTTTATAATAATAAAAAATGCGAAAAAATAATTGTATCGGGCGACCACTCAACAAATGATTACAATGAAGTAAAAGCAATGAAAGATTATCTTGTTAATTCAGGTATAGACGAAAATAAAATTATTATGGACCATTTAGGAATAGACACTTTTAATTCTGTGGAAGGTCTTAAGGAAAATGTTAACCTTAATAATGCTATATTTGTTACTCATGAGCAACATCTTAAAAGAGCATTGTATTATGCAGAAAAATTAGGGATAAACGCATATGGAGTTTCATGCGATAATTATTCAGGCGAAAATTTAAAACAACAGAATAAAAGGGAATTTTTAGCAAGAGTAAAAGCGTTTATACTGTGTGAAATTATGGATAACGATATAAACAAATTAAATAAACTGACTAAGAAGATTGAATATGAAATTATTTATTGATGCAGACGGTTGTCCCGTTGTAAATATTACTTGTAAAATTGCAAAGAAATATAATTTAGAATGTATTATAATATGCGATACATCACATAGTTTTAATATTAAGGATATTGAAACAATAACAGTTTCTAAAGGTAATGACAGTGTAGATTTTTACCTTGTAAATAAAATTTCAAAAGAAGATATTGTTGTTACTCAGGACTATGGTCTTGCAGCGATGTGTCTTGCAAAAGGTGCATTACCGATAAATCAGAACGGAATAATATTTGACGATACAAATATATTATCCCTTCTTAATCAAAGGCATACTGCAAAAAAATTAAGAATGAGCGGTGTGAGGCTTAAAGGCCCGTCCAAGAGAAACAAAAAATGCGATGATGAATTTATTAAAAATCTTGAAAATCTTATTGAAAAATATATTTAATTATAGTATTATAATAAGATAGAATGTTTAAATATGGCAGTTTATAGTATAAAAGGAGTTTTACATATGGAAAAATTAGGACTTAATCAAATCAGAGAAGAATATCTTAAGTTTTTCGAAAGCAAAGGTCATCTTAAGATGAAAAGTTTTTCACTGGTGCCAAATAACGATCCGTCATTACTTTTAATCAATGCAGGTATGGCGCCTTTAAAGAAATATTTTACAGGGGAAGAAGTTCCTCCTAAAACAAGAGTTACAACTTGTCAGAAATGTATAAGAACACCGGATATCGAAAATGTTGGTAAAACTGCAAGACACGGTACATTTTTTGAAATGCTTGGTAACTTCTCTTTTGGAGATTACTTTAAAGAAGAGGCTACCCAGTGGGCATGGGAATTTATAACAAAAGTTATGAAAATGCCGGTTGATAAACTATGGGTAACAATATATCTTGATGATGATGAAGCATTTGATATATGGTCAAAGAAAGTTGGAGTTGCCCCTGAAAGAATTGTAAGAATGGGAAAAGAAGATAACTTCTGGGAAATAGGCCAGGGCCCTTGCGGACCATGTTCTGAAATATATTTTGACCGTGGCGTTGAATGTGGTTGTGGCAAGCCTGACTGTAAAATAGGATGCGACTGCGACAGATTTGTTGAATTCTGGAATCTTGTATTTACTCAGTTTGATAAAGATGAAAACGGAAATTATAACAGACTTGCAAAACCTAATATCGATACAGGTATGGGTCTTGAAAGACTTGCTGTTATTATGCAGGGCGTAAACAATCTATTTGAAGTTGACACAATAAGAAGTATTCTTGATACTGTATGTAAAATCAGTGGTAAAACATACGGTGAAAATGCAAAAGATGATATTTCCATCCGTGTTATTACCGACCATATAAGAAGTACAACCTTTATGATAAGCGACGGTGTTATACCGTCTAATGAAGGCAGAGGATATGTATTAAGAAGACTACTTAGAAGAGCAGCAAGACACGGTAAACTTTTAGGCATAAAAGATATGTTCTTAACCGACCTTGCAGATGTTGTTATCTCTCAGTCAAAAGATGCATACAGCGAACTTTATGACAATCAGGAATATATCAAAAAAATTATAAGTGTTGAAGAAAAGAAATTCTATAAGACTATTGACTCAGGTATGCTATTACTTGCAGATATTATAGAAGATATGAAGAAGAACAACAAAACAGTTCTTGACGGAGAAACTGCTTTTAAACTTCACGATACATATGGTTTCCCACTTGATTTAACAAAAGAAATAATGAATGAAAATTCTTTTGAAGTTGATGAAGAAACATATAAAAAAGAAATGAAAAAGCAAAGAGAACAATCTCAGAACGCAAGAGGGGATACATCTACTCTTGGCTGGGAAAGTGATATTGCAAAAATGCTAAAAGAACTAAACAACTGTGAATTTATAGGATACGACAATTTAGTTTGTGATGCAAAAATTATTGCGATTCTTAAAGAAGGCGAAAAATTAGACGAATTAATTTCAGATGAAGAAGCCATTATAATTACTGACAAAACTGTTTTCTATGGCGAAAGCGGAGGTCAGGCAGGGGATACAGGCTTAATTTCATATGAAAAAGGCGAAGCTTATGTTACTGATACAATAAAATATTCTGAAGGAAAAATAGGGCATATCGTAAAACTTACAAAAGGAATGATATGCGTTGGCGACACAGTTAAATTAGAGGTTAACAAAGATTTAAGAATGTCAACAGCAAGAAACCACTCTGCTACTCATTTGCTTCAGAAAGCGCTAAAATCAGTCTTAGGCGACCATGTTAATCAGGCAGGTTCCTTTGTATCAGCCGACAGATTAAGATTTGACTTTTCTCACTTTGAGGCTATGAGAGATGACGAAATTAAAAAGGTTGAAAAAATTGTTAACCTTAAGATTTTAGAATGTCTTGATATAAACTGCAAAGTAATGAATATTGAGGAAGCAAAAAAATCAGGCGCTATGGCTCTTTTTGGAGAAAAATACGGTGAAACTGTAAGAGTTGTATCTATGGGAGATTTTTCTAAAGAATTCTGTGGTGGAACTCATCTTACAAATACTTCTCAGATTGGCTTCTTTAAGATTTTATCTGAAAGCGGAGTTGCAGCAGGTGTAAGAAGAATTGAAGCGGCAACAGGTATAAACTTCTTAAACTTCTTTAATGATAACCTAAAAGTTTTAAATGAAACTGCAAGAATAATCAAAATAAATAATACTTTTGATTTACCTGATAAAATAAACGCATTATTATCTGAAAACAAGGAAAATAAACAGACTATTGAATCTTTACGCCAGAAACTTTCTAAAAACGCTGTAAATGATTTAATTGATGATTATAAAGAAATTAACGGTGTTAAAGTTATAATTTCCTCACAGGATAATTTAAGCGTGAGCGGTCTTCGTTCATTAAGCGATGCTATAAAAGAAAAACTTTCAAATGAAGCAGCAGTTGCTGTACTTTGCGGAATAGAAGACGAAAAGATTATGTTCCTTGCAAGTGCTACAAAATCTGCTCTTGAGAAAGGCGTTCACTGTGGTAAAATCATAAAGGATGTTACAAGTATTGCCGGAGGTTCAGGAGGAGGAAAACCTGATATGGCTCAGGGCGGAGGAAAAGACAAAGATAAAATAGAATCTGCTCTTAATTCTTCCTATGATATTATATCTGAACAAGTGAAAGGATAATAAATATGGACTGTCTATTTTGCAAAATTATAAATGGCGAAATACCATCACAAAAAGTTTATGAAGATGAATATGTATATGCTTTTAATGATATAAGCCCGACAGCACCTGTCCATGTGCTTATTATCCCTAAAAAACATATAAGCACAATAAATGATATTGAAGAAACTGACATAGAACTTATCGGTAAAATATTTATAGCAGTCAAGAAAATAGCAAAACAGTTAAATATAGCCGAAGACGGATACAGAATTATATCAAACTGCAATAAAAACGCAGGGCAGACAGTATTCCACATTCATTTTCATTTAATTGCAGGAAGAGAATTAGGATGGCCTGCAGGATAATTTAAAAACTATAAAACCATTGCTATCAGGCGATGGTTTTTATATATAAAAATTTTACAAAAAAATGCAAAAAAACTATTGCAATTTAAAAAAATATTTGTTATAATATTATGGCTAATGCGCACGGTTTATGATAATTTAAGTGGTGCCTAAATGGTTCTTACATTAGATGATTAAGCCGGAGGAAAAATAAAAACCAAAAAATGGAGGAAAAAAACATGAGCGTAATCTCAATGAAACAACTTTTAGAAGCAGGTGTTCATTTCGGACATCAGACAAGAAGATGGAACCCTAAAATGGCTGAATACATCTTCACAGAAAGAAACGGTATCTACATTATCGATCTTCAGAAAACAGTTAAGAAAATTGTAGAAGCATACGATTTTGTTAGAGATATCGCAGCAGAAGGCGGAGAAGTGCTTTTTGTTGGTACAAAAAAACAGGCTACTGATGCTATCAAAGAAGAAGCTGAAAGAGTAGGTATGTACTACGTTAACGCAAGATGGTTAGGTGGTATGCTTACAAACTTCAAAACTATCAGAAAAAGAATTGACAGATTATTCCAGTTAGAAAAAATGGAAGAAGACGGAACATTTGATCTTTTACCTAAAAAAGAAGTTATCAAACTAAAAGGGGAAAGAGAAAAATTAGAAAAATTCTTAGGCGGTATTAAAAATATGAAAAAATTACCAGCAGCATTATTTGTTGTTGACCTAAGAAAAGAAAAAAATGCTATCTTAGAAGCTAAAAAATTAGGTATTCCTGTAGTTGCTATCGTTGATACAAACTGTGATCCTGACGAAGTTGATTACGTTATCCCTGGTAACGACGATGCTATCCGTGCTGTTAAACTTATTGCAGAAACAATGTCTAATGCTATTATCGAAGGCAGACAGGGCGTTGATTCTTCTATCGAAGTTAAAGAAGAGGAAGAAACTACAGAAGAATAATTAAATATATTGGAGGATTAGTGTTATGATTACACCAGCTATGGTTAAAGAATTAAGAGAATCTACCGGTTGTGGTATGATGGATTGTAAAAAAGCATTAACAGAAGCAAACGGTGATATGGAAAAAGCTACAGAAATCCTTAGAGAAAAAGGCTTAGCTGCAGCTCAGAAAAAAGCAGGTAGAATTGCTGCTGAAGGTATAGTTGCTGACTACAGAGACGATAACGTTGCTGCTTTAATAGAAGTTAACTCTGAAACAGACTTCGTTGCTAAAAACGAAAGTTTTGTTGAATTCGTTTCTAAATTAGCTGAAATAGTTGCTAAAGAAAATCCTAAAGATGTTGAAGCTTTAAGTGAATTAAAATTTGATGCAGACAACACTGTTGCAGATGCATTAAGAGAAAAGATTTTAGTTATCGGCGAAAATATGAACATCAGAAGATTTGTTAGATACGAAGGTTCTGTTGCTACTTATATTCACGGTGGGGGAAGAATAGGTGTTGCTGTTTTATTTGACACAGACGTTGCATCTAACCCTGGTTTCGTTGATTTCGGTAAAGATATCGCTATGCAGATTGCTGCTGTTAAACCTTTATATGTTTGTCAGTCAGAAGTACCTGCTGAAACTGTAGAAAAAGAAAAAGAAATTCTTATGGCTCAGGCATTAAACGAAGGAAAACCTGCAAATATTGCTGAAAAAATGGTTATGGGAAGAATTGCTAAATACTACAAAGAAGTATGTTTAGTTGACCAGGAATACGTTAAAGACCCAGACTTATCAGTTAAAAAATATGTTGAAGCTAAAGCAAAAGAATTTGGCGGTAAAATTGAAATCAAAGCATTTGCAAGACTTGAAAAAGGCGAAGGCTTAGAAAAGAAAGAAGATAACTTTGCTGACGAAGTTGCAAATATGATTAAATAATTAAATACTAAAAATAAAGGGAGTGAGAAATCACTCCTTTTTTTTAATTATTTTTAAAGGGAATAACACCATTATATATAACTTACACTCTTTTTTATAATATAGGTTTTTATACAAAATAAGAATTTTGTATAAAATGGTAACTAAAAAATATAATGCTTTAAAAAATAAACAGTATTTGGAAGATTACAGTATTCCCAGGGGGTTTGATAAGTCTTTTATTACATTTTATCATATACTGATATTTATTTTATAATAATTATAATTAAATATAAAAATATTTTATAATTTTTCTTTTTATAATTTTTTAGAATATTTTTTAATAAAATTATTATCTTATATCTTTCTTTTATTTTTTACACTTAATTTTTGGCGATAAAAAATTTCCTTATGATACTTGGTATTCTTTAAATAATTTAAATCGATTTTTTGATTTGCTTTTTTATTTAAATAATGTTATTTTATCTTAATTTAATCAATTAATATGTTATTTATTTAATCAAACCATTTTTAATCTATATTCATCTATATTATAAAAAAATTGTTTTTTATCAATATAGCACCTGTTTTTCCTATTATCATTTATACTTAAATTAACTCTACTCTATTTTTCTAAATTATAACTTACTCCCTATTTGTTATTTTTTTAACAAACAGGGAGTAATATCTTTTGCATTTTATTTTTTCAAATTATCCCAGTTTACAAGTTCTTTAAAGCCAATGTTTTTAACTAAATCTTCATACTCATTAAACTTATTTAAAAGAGTATTTTTACTGTGGCTGTCGCTTGAGAGGATAACCTTACCTCCCCTTTTATATATATACTCTAAAAGTTCTATATCAGGATATGCTTTAGTTCTGTATCCTCTGGATATTGCTCCTGTGTTAATTTCAAACGGTTTATTAAAAGGAATAAGCATATCTATCGCATTTTTTGCAATATTTAGATATTCCTTATTATTCATATCAAACAAAGCATTATTTTCGTTATACTTTGTAACCAAGTCGAAATGGCCTATAATATCAGCATTTGTTTTATTAACAACATTGGATATAAGATTATAATAGTCCTTTGCAAAAAGATTATAATTATCGTTATAATTATCCTTAACAATGTTAATTAAATCTTCTTTTGAAGTGTCTATTGAATAATAAACATTATTTTTATATATATAGTGAACTGAGCCTATAACATAATCAAACTCATCTGTGGGATAATCGGAAAAATAGTCTTTCTCTATACCCAGACAAAGGCTTATTTTTCCTTTATATTTACTTTTAAGCCTTTTTACTTCATCGATATACTCTAATGTTTTTTCTTTTGTAAGACAGTAAGAATTATCGAATGAAGTATATATATGCTCGGAAAACCCAAGCCTTTTCATTTTTAAATCAATGGCAGCAAGAACCATATCTTCCAAAGAATCATTACCGTCTGTATATGAAGTATGAACATGGAAATCTTCTAAAATCATTTTGTCATTTTCTCCTGTTTTACTTTATGGTCAATAATATGACGGGATGCAAGTTCATCATGAATATCCTCATATGATATACCCATTTCAACCATAAGCACCATAATATGATATGCAAGGTCAGCAATTTCATATATAGTTTCTTTTTTATCGTTACCTTTACCTGCAACAATAACTTCTGTTGATTCTTCGCCTATTTTTTTAAGTATTTTATCTATACCTTTTTCAAAAAGATATGTAGTGTAAGAACCTTCTTTTTTCTCTTTTTTTCTTGATTTTAAAAGTTCTAAAAGGCTTTCTAAGGAAAACTCTTTATAATTATCATTTATATATAATTTGTTTTCAAAGCAACTGTCACATCCTAAATGACATGCAGGGCCGTCTTTTCTTACTGTAACCACCAATGCATCATTATCACAGTCAGAGGTTATAGATACTATATGTTGATAGTTTCCACTGGTTTCGCCCTTTAACCACAGTTCATTTCTTGAACGGGAGAAAAAGCAGGTTAACCCTTTTTCGATGGAAATTTCCAAACTTTCTTTATTCATATATGCCAAAGTCAGAACCTTTTTTGTTATTTCATCAACTACAATAGCCGGTATAAGACCTTTTTCATCAAACTTTAACTTGTTTGTATCTATCATAATAAGCCTCCTATAATCTTACATCTATATTATTTAATCTTAAATGGTTTTTCAAATCTTTTATCTTAACTTCGTTAAAATGGAAAATAGATGCTGCAAGACCTGCATCCACAAGGGGAACTTTTTTGAAAAGTTCAACAAAGTGTTCTATATTCCCTGCGCCACCTGATGCTATAACAGGCACCGAAACAGCATTGCACACTTTATCAAGTAACTCTATATCAAATCCGCCTTTGACACCGTCTGTATCAATAGAGTTAACAACAACTTCTCCTGCACCAAGTGATACACATCTTTTTATCCAGTCTATTGCATCCATACCGGTATTTTCTCTTCCACCTTTTGCAAATACCATAAACTTATTATCAACTCTTTTTATATCAGCAGATATAACAACACATTGACTTCCGTATTTTTTGGCTCCCTGATATATCAAATCAGGGTTCTTTATTGCTCCTGAATTTACGCTGACCTTATCAGCCCCACATTTTAAAACTCTGTCAAAATCGTCCAAAGTATTTATTCCACCTCCAACAGTCAGTGGTATAAATATCTTTTTTGCAACTTCTTTTAAAATATCAGTAAACAGTTTTCTGCCTTCAAAGGATGCAGTTATATCATAAAAAACAAGTTCATCTGCCCCTGACTTACTGTAAAATTCTGCAAGTTCAACAGGAGATGATACATCGGATATACCTTCAAAATTAACCCCTTTTACAACTCTTCCGTCTCTTACATCAAGGCAAGGAATTATTCTTTTTGTAATCATTTTGCCACCTCGATTGCTTCTTTTAAGGATATTGCCTTTAAATAATAAGCCTTACCTATAATTGCGCCATACATATCAATTTTTCTTAACTTGTTAACATCATCAATAGATGAAACTCCACCTGATGCAATAAAGTTTGCATTAAATTTTTCCGATAAATCTTTATACAACTTATGATTTGCGCCTTCCATTGCACCGTCTTTTGATATATCTGTGCAAATAAATGTGAAAATTCCTAAACCTATCATCTTTTCTATAAATTCTTCAAATTTATATTCAGATTTTTCTGTCCACCCTTTAATTGCAACATATCCGTCTTTAATATCAACGCCGACTGCAATTTTTTCTTTATACTGTGATACAGCGTCTATTAAAAACTGCTCATCCATTACAGCACTTGTTCCGAGAATAACTCTGTCCACTCCGCAATCTATGTATTTTTTTACTACCGATATATTTCTTATTCCCCCACCCACTTCAACAAAAAGGTCGGTATTTTTAACAATTTCTGAAATAATATCAAGATTAGGAGTATCCCCTGTTTTTGCACCTTCCAAATCTACAATGTGGATATATTCTGCTCCCTCATTGTAAAAATCATATGCAACACTTAAAGGGTTATCATTATAAATAGTCATATTATCATAATCGCCTTTATAAAGACGAACTGCTTTTCCTTTGTACAAGTCAATAGCAGGAAATATCTTCATATTTTTATCCCTCCCATTCACAGAATGCTTTTAATATATTAAGCCCAACATCTCCGCTTTTTTCAGGATGAAACTGGCATCCCATAACATTGCCTTTTGCAACTGCGGCAGTAAGCATTGAAGAATACTCTGTCTGAGCGATTACATGGTCGCATTTTGCTCCGTAATAAGAATGAACAAAATACACATAATCTCCCTCATTTATATACTTAAACAAAGGATGTTCTTCTTTATTAAACTTAAGATAATTCCATCCTATATGGGGAATTTTAAGGGTGTTATCTATAATTTCTCCTATATATCTTATTTCCCCTTCAATAAGTCCAAGACCCTCGTATTCTCCGTTTTCAAAACTCTTGTCAAAAAGCATCTGCATACCAAGGCATATACCTAAAATTGGCTTATTGTTTTTTGCTTCTTTTATAATTACTTCAAACAAACCTGTTTCTTTTAGTTTGTTTACAGCATCGCAAAATGCCCCAACGCCTGGAAGAACAATTTTTGACGCTTTTTTAATTGTATCTATATCCCCTGATACGATAGTTTCAACTCCTATCCTATCAAAAGAACTTTTAAGAGAAAATAAATTTCCAACACCATAGTCTATTATAACAATCACTATAAAACTCCTTTCGTTGAAGGAATTTCATCTTTATATTTTTTACTTAGACAAACTGCTTTTCTAAGGCTTCTTGCAACTGACTTAAATGTACCCTCAATAATATGATGAGTGTTTTTTCCGTCAAGTTGAGATATATGGAGTGTTATTTTTGCACATCTTGTAAATCCTAAGAAAAATTCTTCTATAAGTTCAGTATCAAATGTTCCTACCCTTAAAGACGGAATGCAAAGTCCGTATGCAAGATATGCTCTTCCTGAAATATCAACTGCTGATAAAATAAGCGTTTCGTCCATAGGCAGTATCATATAGCCATATCTTAAAATTCCTTTTTTATCTCCCAAAGCATTATTAAATGCTTCGCCAAGACATATGCCTATATCTTCTACTGTATGATGATAATCAACATTAACATCGCCATCACATTTTACATCTAAATCAAATTTACCATGACTTGCAAACAAGGTTAACATATGGTCTAAAAAACCACAGCCTGTATCGATATTACTCTCGCCGTTACCGTCAAGATTAAGTTTTATGTAAATTTTAGTTTCATTTGTATTTCTTACAATTTCGCTTATTCTCATTATATATCCTCCAGAATTTCTTTAAGATTTTTTATAAGAATTTTCATTTCGTTTTTTGTACCGATTGTGATGCGAAGATAATCTTTTATTCTGTCAATGTTAAAATGACGAACTAAAATATTTCTTTCTCTTAAAAGATTATATAAATCTTCCCCATTTATTTTATCGTGTTTTACAAAAATAAAATTAGCAGTAGAATCGGTCATTTTAAAACCTAAATTTTTAAGTTCTTCTTTTAAAAATTCCCTGTTTTCGCAGATTTTTTCAATATTTTCTTTAGTATATTCTTCGTCGCAAAGCACACCAAAACCTGCCGCAAGAGTCATTCGATTAACATTATAGGGATTAGTCGAAAATCTTAAAGTGTTTAAATCTTTTATAATATTTTCGTTCGCTATACCAAACCCTAATCTTGCACCTGCCATAGACCTTGATTTAGAAAATGTGCCTGTAACTAGCAAATTATCATATTTTTTTATTAAGTTGACAGCACTTTCGTTACCAAAATCAACATATGCTTCATCTATAACGACAATATTATCAGGATTATTTTTAAGTATTTCTTCTATTTTTGAAAGTTCGAGATATAAACCTGTCGGCGCATTTGGGTTTGCTATAAAAATAGTTGAATTAATATTCTTATAGTCATTTATATCAATAGAAAAATCTTCTTTTAAAGGTATCAACTTATAATCAATATTATGAAGTTTCGCAAAAACTTTATAAAATCCATATGTAATATCGGCAAACGCAGCAGGGGTTTTATCATCACAATAAGCCATAAATGCAAAGTTTAAAACTTCGTCAGACCCATTGGTTACTATAACCTCTTTATTAGTTACACCATAAGTTTTTGCCAGTTTATTCACAAGATTTGTGCAGTCCGGGTCAGAATAAAGGTTAAGTCGTTTTAATTCCTTTTTTGCTTCTTTAATTCCCTTTTTTGATGGACTAAAAGGAGATTCGTTTGTATTTAATTTTATTAAATTGTTAACCTTAGGTTGTTCCCCCGGTGTATAAGGTGTAAGTTTATCAAACTTTTTAATAAAAAATCTGCTCATATTTGTTCCTCAAATCTTATCAATGCACTTTTTCCATGTCCTGTAAGACCTTCATTATCTGCAAAGACTGAAATATCTTTATAAACTTTTTTAAATGCTTCTTTAGTATAATATGTATATTGAGTTTTCTTAACAAAATCATCAACCGAAAGCGGACTTGAAAATCTTGCAGTTCCGCTTGTAGGAAGAGTATGATTTGTGCCAGAATAATAATCCCCCAATGCTTCAGGGCAATATCTTCCCATAAAAATTGAACCTGCGTGGCGAATTTTATCAAGGTAATCAAAAGGGTTATCTACACATAATTCCAAATGTTCAGGGGCAATTTCGTTTGAAATATCGATAGCCTGACTTAAATTATCGCAAACAATAATCTTACCGTTATTATCAATAGAACATCTTGCGATTTCTTTTCTTTCAAGTTTAGGAATCTGAATTTCAAGTTCTCTTTGAACTTCTTTTGCAAATTCTAAACTATCAGTAATTAAAACTGCATTCGCAAGTTTATCGTGTTCTGCCTGAGAAAGCATATCAGCTGCAACAAATTTAGGGTTACTTTTATCATCTGCTATAACAAGAATTTCACTCGGACCTGCAATCATATCAATAGAAACTTCGCCAAATACCTGTTTTTTAGCCTCTGCTACAAAACTGTTTCCCGGGCCGACAATTTTATCAACCTTTGGAATAGTTTCTGTGCCATAGGCAAGAGCCGCAATAGCCTGTGCTCCGCCAACTTTAAAAATTCTGTCAACCCCTGCAATCTTTGCAGCAGCAAGAATAACAGGGTTTATATTACCCAAAGAATCAGGAGGAGTAACTATAACTACTTCTTTACATCCTGCAATTTTTGCAGGAATAGAGTCCATTAAAACAGTAGACGGATATGCTGCTGTGCCACCGGGAACATATAGTCCTGCGCTGTCAACAGGTGTTATCTTTTGCCCTATAATAATTCCGTCTTCATCCTTTATAGAAAAACCGTCTCTTACCTGTTTTAAATGAAATTTCTTTATATTTTCTGCCGCTTTATTTAAAATTCTTAAAAATTCTTTATCAACCTTGTTGTATGCTTCATCAATTTCTTCTTTTGTTACCTCAAGTGAAGATAGTTTTGCTTTATCAAATTTTTCACAGTAGTAATAAAGCGCTTTATCTTTCTTTTCTTTAACATTTTCTATAATTTCCGATACAATACAAGAAACATCTACTTCATTTACAACACGGGAAAATATTTCTTCTTTTGTAACCTTTTGAAACTCTAAAATTTTAATCATTATTTTCCTCCGTTTGAAGTTTTAAAGATTTAACTATCTTCTCAATTTTTTCGCTCTTAAACTTAAAATTTGCCTTGTTGGCTATAAGCCTTGCACTAATTGGAATAATATCCTCTAAAACACATAAGTCGTTTTCTTTAAGAGTTGTTCCTGTTTCCACAATATCAACTATAACATCAGATAAACCAAGAATAGGTGCAATTTCTATTGAACCGTTAAGTTTTATAATATCTATTTCTTTTCCTATTTTTGCATAATAGTTTTTAGCAATATTCTGAAATTTTGTGGCAACGCGTATTGACTTTTTATCTTCATATAAAAAATCTTTTTTCCCTGCCACTGCCATTTTGCATTTTCCTAACTTTAAATCAAGAAGTTCATATATATCCGGCTCATATTCAAGAAGTATATCCTTCCCTGCAACCCCTATATCTGCTGCACCATGTTCAACATAAATTGCAACATCAGACGGTTTAACCCAGAAATATCTGACTTTTAACTTAGAATTTTCAAATATCAGTTTTCTATTATTCTCTTTTATAGCAGGACACTCAAACCCTGCTTTTTCAAACATTGAATATACTTTTTCGCCCAATCTTCCTTTTGGAAGAGCGATATTTAACATGTCCATTACTCTTCTCCTTATATACGGTCTAACATATCAAGATAAACTGCAAAGCCTATAGCTCCTGATTTTTTGCCCATTTTGTCCATCAGTTTATCATATTGCCCCCCGGATAAAACTCCTCCAGGCACTCCGTTTATAAACCCTTTAAATGCTATACCATTATAATAATTCATATTATTTATTACAGAAAAATCTATCCTTACTCTTTTATCCATGCCATTTTTCATAAGATTATCTGAAATTGCTGTCATTAAGTCAATTTCTTCTTTTATTAAAGGATAAAATTCTTCGTCTTTTAGTTTATTTATTGTTTCATATAAAGGCCCGTATGTAGATATAATTGTTTTTATATACTCTCTTAGTTTATCATCTATATCTATTTCATAAAGGGCTTCTTTATTTTTTTCGCCTATTGCCTTTAATATGCTTTTTCTTAAATTTGAGGTAACATTAAACGAATCAATGATTTTTTCTATTATACCAAGATTTGATATATCAAGAATATAATCTTCTTTTATAAGCGATAAACTTTTTGCAGCAAGTAAAATATTTTCACAAATACAGTTTGAATCTATTTCCCCTATACATTCAACGCCAACCTGCATTATTTCTTTAAAAGAGTGTGATGCATTTGATGCTCTGTATACATTTTCATTATAGTAAAGTTTTGTAACCTCATTTTTATTATCCTTGGTGTTTTTTATAATAGATAGTGTTACGTCAGGCTTTAGTGCCATAAGTTTACCGTCTATATCTGTAAATGTGATAATATTCTGAGATATTAAAAAATCTTTATTTGAAACATATAAATCATATTCTTCAAACTTACTCATTCTGTATTTTTTATATCCGTATTCTTTATACAGTTTTCTTAATGTGTATATAATAAGTTCATCTTTTTCAAGAATGTTTATAAGACTGTCCATTACTTTTCCTCCAACTTTTCCAAAGCAAGTTTATATCCGTCGCTTCCATATACAAGGCATTTGTTAACACGACTTATTGTTGCTGTACTTGCACCTGTTTTTTCAGAAATTTTTATATAACTTATATTCTCATTAAGCATCTTTGCAACTTCTAATCTTTGTGCCATATCCTGCACTTCTTTTATAGTGCATAAATCATCAAAGAAATTATAGCACTCCTCTATTGTAGATAATTTTAATATTGCACTAAATAATTGGTCTTTTGCCACAGTTCTTTTTTTATCCATATTTATCACCTCATAAAATATTACTTTAACATTTTAGCACATTAAAGCGTTAAAGTCAATACAAATATAAAATTTTATCAAAAATTAAGAACTTAAGGAATTGCACCTTAAGTTCTTAAAAATTATTTAATTTTTCTTGCTTCTATGTAGAATCTTTTATCTGGTGCTTCTCCCATTGAAAATGTTTTTCTTGGTAATGCACCGTCTAAAATTACTGATTTATACAAGTCTTTCTTTTCCATAGCGTCAAATATTATACCAAAGTTTGATTTATCCTGACATAGTTTTAAAACAACATCTTCGCCGTGAATATAGTCAATTTCGCCTTGTGTATCTTTAGTAAATTCATCAAGCGCTTTCTGAACGGTGGCAACTGTCAGATATTCTTTAGGGTTTAAAACAGTAACTTTTTTCTTTTCATTTCCAAATACTAAATAAAAACTCTGGCCATTTGCATCTTCATCAAAACTTAAATTATATTCTTTTGACATTTTTTCTATAAATTTATCAGCATTCATATTAAATACAACTCTGTGAATTGCCTCAAATTCAAGCGATTTATCATGTAGATTAACAAGTTCGCAAAGAGCATATCTTGCTTTAGATTTTTTTGCTTCATCTCCGATTTTTTCTTTAAGATTTTCATAGTATGCTTTCGCAGTTGCCAAAGAATGATTACCGTCCCCCATTGCATAAATAAGAGGGTTTTTCTCATTTGTGTTATATTTTTTATTAAAATCTTCTATTGAATTTAATGCATTTAACTTTTTATCTAAAATTTCACATGCCTCGTCTGACATTTTATAACCTGCAATATAACCTGAATCCATTACAAGTTCAAAATCATATAATTTTTGGAAACTGTCTTTTATAGTATCGTTATATTCAATGATATTACAGTCTTCATCATCAATAAGCATCATAATATGAGGAAGTTCTATCAAAGCATCTTGTCTTACCTTAAGTCTTGGAGGAATTCTTGATACAACTGTGCCTTCAGTTGCTCTTATTTTAGTCTTAGAGCCTACTTTATAATCATAATCTTCAAGGTCAACTGCACCGATTATTCCAAGCCTTTTCACTCCGTTTTTTAAAGTTCTTTCAACAAAGATATATGTATTTTTATATTCGTTAAATATACCCTCTTTAATATACTTATTCATATATTCATTAGTTCTTTTAATTCTTAAATCAATATCAGAATCGTTAAGATATATTTCAGGTATAGTTAGATTTATTGTTGAAGAATCTTCCCCTACAATTTTTAATACTTCTTCCCAGTATTCAGGCTCAGATGTATACTGGTCACAAGCAACCACACTCCATTTTTTCATTTTTTCACTGTCTTTGCAAAATACAGGAAGTAGAATATCAGTTCTGTTAAATGTCATAAAAATCCCCTTTTCTTACTAATGTATATTGAAATAATTATACCATAATTTATACCCAATGTAAACAATGAATATAAAAAATAAGCTGAAGAATAACTTTTAATTCTTCAGCCTACTTTTCTATTAATCAGATAAATTATTTCATACTGTTTTCGTATGCTTCTACCATTTTTTTAACCATCTGTCCGCCGATTGAACCTGCTTCTCTTGCTGTTAAATCACCGTTATATCCGTTTGATAAGTTAACACCAACTTCTGAAGCTGCTTCCATTTTAAATTTTTCAAGACCGGCTTTAGCCTGTGGTACTAAAGTTTTTTTAGACATTTAATTTCACCCCTTTATTTTTTTTAAGCAATGAATGTTTTTCATTACACTACTATTATTATATATTTTTCAAATTATATTAGAGGTAAAATTATGAAAATATTTGTCGTATTATTTAATTCGTTTTCTTAATAAAACCATCGCAAGATCTTTTTTATTAAAAGGTATAAGTGGGTATAAATAGCCTTTATTATTAAGAGCCCTTGTTGTACATAATGTAACCACTGCAAGAATTGTTCCTCCTATCAAACCATACAGTCCGAAAAATTCAGTGAGTAAAATAGTTATAATTCTCATAAATTTTAAAGCATATCCTAACTCTACACTCGGCTGAGCAAAATTAGCGAGTGCAACTATGGACATATAAAGTATAGTATCAGGAACAAACCAGCCTGTTTTTACTGCAAACTCACCTAACAGTAATGCACCGATTATACTAAAAGAACTTACTAAACTGCTGGGTGTATTTACTGACGCTATTTTCAAACCATCAATAGCAAATTCCAAAAGTAAAATCTGAACAATTAAAGGTACTGAATTTTTTTCGGCTATTTTTATTACACTAAGCCAATCGGGAATAAGATGTTCATTATTCATAAAAAAGAGCCATAACGGAATAAAGAAAAATGAACTTACGAAAAATATATTTCTTATAACTCTTAAATATCCTCCTACAACAGGAGGAAAATAGAAATCTTCTGCCTCCTGCACAAAATCGAATATTGAAGTTGGGAGAATTATTGCAAGTGGAGAGTTATCAACAAATACTACAATTTTTCCTTCTAAAATAGATGCCGATGCAACATCGGGACGCTCAGTATATCTTACTTTGGGAAAGGGGTTTAAAAATCCGTTTGAAGTTATTGCTTCAACAAGAGCCTGTTGTGCCATAGTTACGCTTTTAATTTTCAAATTATCAATTTTATCTTCAATTTTTTTTAACATTTTTTTATCAACTATATCGTCAATATAGCCGATAGCAACATCTAATTTACTTCGCTCTCCAAGTTCTTTGATTTTAAATATAAGTTTAGGGTCTCTTATTCTTCTTCTTACTAAAGCAGTATTAGAAATAATAGTTTCTACAAAACCGTCTTTTGAGCCTCTTAAAGTTTTTTCTTTATCGGGCTCTTCTGTTGTTCTTGCAGGATAACTTCTTAAATCTATAAAAATTGCGTCTGAAAACCCATCAATAAACAGAATAGACTTACCGCTTAAAAGTTCTTTTATAACGTCATCCCATTTATTTGTAGTTTCAACCTCTACATATGGAAAGGCTTTATCAACAAACTCCTGTGCATTGGCACATTCGCTCATAACTTTTGGATTTACGCCATATAAAAAGTCCATTATTCTTTGCATAACGCTTCCTTTAACGAAACCGTCAATAAAATAAAAGCATGAGTCAACTCCGCCGATTTTATATTTCTTCTCCAAAACATCATAACTGTCTTCAACAGGGAAAATTTCTCTTGCTTTTTGAATATTTAAATTAAGGTTGTTATAAATCATAAAAATCTTCCTTTTACAGTAAAAAAAATACTTTAATACAAATATTATGTATTAAAGCATTTAAAACTATTCTCTAAAACCAAAAAACATTTCTTCATCTTCGGTTGAAATGTACTGTCCGTTTGAAATTTCTGAAAATCTTTTATTCATTTTCTCAAAAAAGGATGCTTTACATATACCGAGAATATCAACACTTTCTAAGAACTCTTTTTCAAGTATTATAACATTAAAGTTTTTAAATTCGTTTTCATATTTACCTAAAAGATTATAAGGAATAGACAATATAAACTTTTTGGCTTTTTGCATCACAACAATTTCTCCTGCACCCAAGGCTTCCTTTGCGCTTTTTGAATATGCTTTAACAAGGCCTCCTGTACCAAGAAGTGTTCCCCCGAAATACCTTGTTACTACAACTACAAGGTCAGTAAGTTCTTCCTTTTCCAAAACATCAAGTATGGGAGCACCTGCTGTTTTTGCAGGTTCGCCGTCATCTGAACATCTTGAAATATTATTGTTTCTTATTTTATATGCATAAACATTATGAGTAGCGTCCCAGTGTTTTTTACTTATGGTATTTACAAATTCCATCGCTTCTTCTTCGCTCGATGCAGGACTTACATATCCAATAAAGCGTGATTTTTTTTCAGATATTTCACTGGTTGCAAACCCTGATATTGTTTTATATTTCTCCATTTTCAAATTCCTTAATCTTATTGTAAATTTCTAAATCACATACTATTTCCATATGGAAACCGTCTTCTTTTGATTCTTCTGAAACTATTGTAGAAGTTTTATAAAGCAAGCCCAAAAGCCCACCCTGAGAAAACGGAATAATAACTTTAACTCTTTTTTTAGTGCTGAAAATTACTTCTTTTATTTTTTCTAAAAGTATATCAATATTTTTTCTTTCCTTAACAGAGATATTAACAGTATTCATATTCTGATAATATAAAGGTGGTTCTTTTATATCGCATTTATTAAAAACAGTTATAACCGGTTTATTATCTTCGTTAAGTTCATTTATTAGTTTATTTACCACTTGAATTGATTTATCAAGTTCATCATTTGATGCGTCTGCAAGATGAATTATAAGGTCGGCATATTTAGTTTCCTCAAGGGTAGATTTAAACGCCTCTATTAAATGATGAGGAAGTTTTCTTATAAAACCAACAGTATCGCATATTATAAACTCTGTTTTGTCAGACAGAGTAATCTTTCTCATAAGAGGGTCTAATGTTGCAAAAAGTTTATTTTCAACATAAGCGTCATCCGATTCGCTTAGTAAATTAAGCAGTGAAGACTTACCCACATTGGTATATCCGACTAATGCAACAACAGGAATTGAATCTTCTGTTCTTTTTTTCCTTAAGTTACTTCTGTGTTTTTCAATTTCTTTAAGTTCATCGGAAAGATGTTCTATCTTTCTTCTTATATGACGCCTGTCGCTTTCTAATTTAGTTTCCCCTGGACCTCTTGTGCCTATACCACCACCAAGACGGGATAAACTCTGCCCTATCCCTGATAAACGAGGAAGAATATATTTAAGCTGAGCAAGTTCAACCTGACATTTACCTTCTTTTGACTTTGCTCTCATTGCAAAAATATCTAAAATAAGTCTGCTTCTGTCAATAACAGTAACTCCAAGCTGACTTTCAAGGTTTTTTGTTATCGAGCCTGAAAGTTCAGTATCAAAGACAGCCATATTAACATCATTATTATCTATAAACTCTTTAATTTCCTGAACTTTTCCGCTTCCTATAAATGTGGCAGGGTCAATAGTTTTAATATTTTGAACAATCTCGCCGATTACTTCGCCATTGGCAGTTTTAACAAGTTCATTAAGTTCTTTCATAGATGCTTCGTCTGTGTCATTAAGACTTTTATCGCCCAATGACGCACCAATTAAAACAACTCTGTCTTTTCTTTCTTCCATAATATCTCCTATAACAATTCGTAAATTACTTTATGTAAAACATTTCCCTTTGTAACAGTTAAATCGGCTTTATCAATAAGTGCCTTACAGTCATTTAAAACACAAATACCAATGTCTGCTTTTTCTATAAATTCCAAATCATTAAGATTATCGCCTATTGTGATAATCTTTGAATTTTCAAAATGATACATATTTTTTATAAAATCTACTGCATTGCCTTTATTTATTGATTTATCAATTATCTCATAAAGATACTTATTACTTTTTGAAAAATATATTTTATCAAGATATTTTTTATATTCTTCATTTAAAAAATCAAGAATATCATCAAATGAAATAATAACAATTTTATTTAAAGGTGTATTTATATTATCAATATTTTCTTTATAAATATTAAAACCGTCTAAGTTTGCACCTGTTTTTTCAAACTTATCAATATTAAAAAAATAATCTTTATTACCCGAATATACTATAATGCCATTTTGAGGGAATTTATGATGAAAATCTCTTATTACTTTTCTTGCACTCTCATCCATAAACTTTTCCCACAGCACTTTTTTATCGCATAAGTTGGCAATAGTTGCCCCGTTGGAAAATATACCAGGAAAGTCAAGCAAAATACAATCGTTTAAAAAATAAGTTCTGTTAACTGTTCTTCCCGTTGCGATAGAAAATTTTCCACCCTCACTTTTAAAATACTCTATTGCTTTAAGGTCATATGAAGAAATATTACCATTATCGTCTAAAAGTGTTCCGTCAAGGTCGCTTATAATAATCACATTATCAAATTTACCCATTATATATCCTCTTTAACAATATAGTCTTTTATTTCTTCGTTTTTAACTTTAAGACTATTTAAATTAAATTCTTCTATCAGTTTATTTATATTTGATTTTTTATTACCTATAATTTTAGATGTGTTTTTCTTATTGCAGTATATTACTATATCTTTGGCTTTTATATTCTTTATATCACATCTTAATTTTTCATAGTATATATAACTTTCAACAAGTTCTCTAAATGATGAATGATAAGGACCATAAACATTTTTTTCATTTATATCTTCTCCCGACATAAGCCCTATTCTTATTACATCAATCTTAGCATCGTTAAACTTTTTTAGAATTTTAGAACAAACCTCAACTGCTTTATCAAGAGTGTACGGAATATATTTTTTCTCCTTATACAGTTTATAAAGTTCTGTTTCTTTTATAACAACAGTAGGATATATACGCACAAAATCAGGCATAAGTTTTATGATTTCTTCTGCTGTATATAAATCTCGTTCTTCATCCGAACCATACATTCCAACCATCATCTGAAGCCCTAAACTAAAATTATATTCTCTTATTAACTTTACAGCATTTTTGGTTGCGTCGCTTTTAAGTCCCCTTTTATTAAGAGTAAGAACATTATCATCCATAGACTGAACTCCAAGTTCAATAGTTGTTACTCCGCTATTATAAAGGTTATCAAGAATATCTTTTGTTATATAATCAGGGCGTGTAGAAACTCTTATGCCTTTAACTCTCCTGTCATAAAAGAATTCTTTTGCAACCGATAAATACATATCCTGCTCTTCTTTTTCAATTCCTGTAAAACTGCCTCCAAAAAAAGATATTTCTATTTCGGAAGTCTCATCTGCTGTGGCTAAATATGATGAGATTTTTTCTTTTATTTCCTGATATTTTTCTTTTTTATATACACCTGTTATCTTTTTCTGATTACAGAATATACAGTCATTAGGACATCCCTGATGGCTTACAAAAACAGGAATATTTATTTTACGCATATTTTAGCCCTCATTTTATTTTTTTAAGCAAACAGGCAGAATATGATTTTACGCCCTCCATTCTTCCTGTATACCCTAATTTTTCCTCAGTGGTTGCCTTTACGGATATATTGTCTATATCTGTATTTAAAGTTAGAGCAATATTTTCTCTCATTTTATCTATAAAAGGAAGCATTTTTGGTTTTTCACAAACAATTACACTATCAATATTTCCTATTTCATAGCCTTTTTCACAAATAAGGTTATATACATATGATAAAAGTTTAATGCTTGATATCCCCTTGTATTTTTCATCAGTATCAGGAAAGTGTTTTCCAATATCTCCCAGTGAAAGTGCACCAAGAAGCCCGTCCATTATTGCATGGACAAGAACATCTGCATCAGAATGGCCTAAAAGACCTTTTTCATAGGGTATTTCCACTCCGCCTAAAATAAGTTGTCTGTTATCACAGAATTTATGAACATCATATCCAAAACCAATTCTCATTTACATCAATTCCTTTAAATAAATTAAATCTTCGCTTGTTGTTATTTTAATATTTGAATAACTGCCAATTGTTATTTTTGTTTTTACTCCCATTTTCTCCATAACCATAGTATCGTCTGTAAAAAGTGTATCTCTAAATTCAGTATGCCCACTAAGGAGAATATCAAGTTTTGCAACCTGCGGAGTCTGAACACTTATAAGTTCATCTCTATTTAAAGTGTTTTGCGAAAAACCGTTTTCATCCACTGTCTTAATTGTATCTTTAACTTTTACACCCAGTGTTGCACAGCCATAAGAAATGCCGTCTTCTATAACATTTTCTATATCCTTGCCATTAACTAAAGGTCTTGCAGAATCATGAATTAAAACAAAGTCATATGTTTTATCTATAATTTTAAGAGCATTATAAACCGAGTCCTGTCTTCTTTCTCCTCCTGCAATAACATTATGTACTTTGTCAAATTCAAATTCTTTAATTAAACCGTTAACATAATTTATATCTTCTTTACCTGTAACAACTATTATTTCTTTAATACACTCAACTTCTGATATTGTTTTTAAAGAATAATAAAATAAAGGTTTAGAGTTAATTTCCATAAATTGTTTTTTAACCTTGCTGTTCATTCTGCTGCCAGTACCTGAAGCAAGAAGTATTGCGCAAATTTTTTTATTCATATAAAATTACCCTCAAATTAAAAATTTATATTTTAAGAAGTTCTTTTATGTTTTTTGAAAAAATCTTCTCTAAAGCGCTGTTTTTAAGCCCTAAAGACATCAGTCTTGTATATTCATCCGAAAAATCCCACATAGGATAGTCAGTTGCAAATAAAACTCTGTCTTCTCCATAATGATTTATAAGTTCTAAAATAAAATCATCTTTTATAAATTTAAATGACGATGAGGTATCAACCCACACATTTTCGCCTTTTAAAATATCTTTAGATTCTTCCCATACTCTATATCCTCCCATATGGGCTGCA
Source organism: Clostridia bacterium (assembly GCA_017554615.1). Lineage (NCBI taxonomy): Bacteria > Bacillati > Bacillota > Clostridia > Clostridia bacterium. The sequence continues at coordinate 13,480 of JAFZHY010000015.1, read as the reverse complement.
ATAGGTTTTAACTTAGGAAAATCTTTTAAAACCTTTTTTAACCTTAATGGGTTTGAGTAATCTTTAGTAACATCGCCGATATGAAAAAGAATAGGAATTTTATCAGAAACTACATCATAGATTTTATACATTTTTTCATCGTCAATATTTCTCATCTGAAAATCAGGGTGAATTTTAATTCCCTTAAGACCGGCATTTATTATTCGTAATATTTCCTCTTCAATATTTAAAAAATCAGGATGCATTGTACCGTAACCGATAAACTGAGGATAAGTTTTTACAGTTTCTATTATAAAATCGTTTATAGATACAACCTGTTCAGGCTTTGTAGCAGTTGAATGAACTACCGCTCTTGATACACCATATTTTTCAAGCCTTAAAATAAGGTCTTCACTTGTTCCGTTACAGTGCATATCAATATCATAAAACCTGCCTATTGCTTCTACTGCTCTTGATGCAATTTTATGAGGATAAATATGACAATGTGAATCAATAATTTCCATTAAATAAATCTCCTAAAAAAAGATTCTCCGAATGTGAGTATCGGAGAATCTCAGTAATTTTTATAAAAACAATTTATTATTCCTGACAATCGCAATCTTCACAGTCGCAATCATAATCTAAATCGATTTCTTCGCCACAGTTAGGGCATACAACGGAGTCGTTAAATAATTCGCTGTCTTCAAAACAAATTGTTTCGCTGCAATTAGGACATTCTAATTCAAAGAATGCACAATCGCCGTCACAGTCGCAGTCGCAATCACAATCGTCATCACAATCGCAATCACATCCGCAATCGCAGTCTCCATAGAATTCTTCTTCAAGGCTGCCTAAATCTTCATCAATTTCATCAATAAGTTCCTGCATTTCAAACTGGTCGTCTTCAATATCCATAATAGAAGCTGCCATTTCATCAAGAACGTCTAAAATGCCGATAATCATTTTACCTTCTTTTGTTTCATGGTCAATTTCAAGTCCGTCACACAGACCTTTTAAATAAGAAACCTTTTCTAATAAATTTTCCATTATATATATCCTCCTTAGGAATAATTATGCTCTTTCCATATATGTTCCAGTTCTTGTATCAACTCTAATAACATCGTCAATATCAATAAATAATGGAACGTTAATGGTCGCACCTGTTTCTAATGTAGCAGGTTTTGTAGCGCCGGTAGATGTATCTCCCTTAAAGCCAGGTTCAGTTTCTGTAACAACTAACTCAACAAAGTTTGGTGGTTCAACACCGAAAACATTACCTTTGTAAATAAGTAGTTTTACCATTTCGTTTTCTTTAACAAATTTTAAAGCATCTCCCAACTGAGCTTCGCTAAGTGGCATCTGGTCATATGTTTCAACGTCCATAAAATAGAACAGTTCTCCATCGTTGTAAAGATATTGCATATCTTTTCTTTCAATGTGAGCTTTTTCAAATTTATCTGTAGGTCTGTATGTTTTTTCAACAACACCGCCTGTTATAACGTTTCTTACTTTTGCTCTAACAAAAGCAGCACCTTTACCCGGTTTAACGTGTTGGAATTCTACTATCTGGCATACGTTACCATCTTCTTCAAATGTAACGCCGTTTCTAAAATCGCCTGCTGTAATCATTGGAATTTACCCCTCTCTTTATCTTTACATATTTATACATTTCTATTCTAATAAAAAATGTCAAAAAAAGCAAGTCTTTTTTATAATATTTATATAATAACTAAAGATTTTTCTATATTTGCAATAGATTTGCAGCCGTTATTTGTAATTATATAGGTATCCTCTATTCTTATACCGAATTTATTTTCAAAATAAAGCCCCGGTTCAATGGTTACAACCATTCCCTCTTCTAAAACATCTTCGCATTTTGAATTTAGGGCAGGATATTCATGAATATCAATTCCAACGCCATGACCTAAAGAGTGAAGAAAGTTATCTAAAACACCGTATTTTTTAAAAACTTCTACTGCAATATTATGAACTTCATGGCATTTAACACCAGGCTTTAAAAACTCTGCACACTTTTTATGTGCTTCAAGCACTAAATCATACATTTTTTTCTTTTCTTCATTTATATAACCTAATGCAACAGTTCTTGTTATGTCATTTCTGTAACCGTTTTTGGTTGCACCGAAATCAAATAAAATAAGGTCTCCGTTTTTAACTTTTTTATAACTTGGAACACCGTGGCAATCAGCACTTTCCTCTTCGTTTACAACAATGGTGGAAAATGCGTTTTCTTCGCTACCATATTCACTCATTTTATAGTCTAAATAAGCACTTATTTCCTTAGTTGTCATACCTTCTTTAATAAATTTTAAGGTGGCAAAAAATGCCTTTTCGCTGATTTTTTGCGCTTTAATTATACTGTCTATTTCCTGATTATCTTTTATTATTCTAAGACTTTTTGTAACAGATGATAAATCATATAAATTTACACTCTTAAAAATCTTCATATAATTTTTGTGGCTTATATGTTCAGAGTCAATAATAACTTTTTTAAGACCTAAATCACATATAAGTTCTGTAACACTTTCGATAATAGGTTTCGTTATACAATAAGGTTTATATACATTTTGCCTTTCTATAACAAATTTATACCTTGCATCAGATAAAACATATGAGTTGTCAAGTGTTATAAGAAGAATTATATTTGAAGATTTTATACCTGATAAATATAATATATCACTGTTATTTGCAACAATATACCCGTCGCAATTATTACTAACTAAAATTTCTTTTATTTTTTCTAATTTATTCTTCATTTAAAAGTCCTTCTAATGCTAATATATATGAATAAGCGCCAAAACCTGATATAAGCGCTTTTGATGCTTTTGCAGTAACAAGGTTTTCTCTCATATTTTCTCTTTTAAATACATTGGAAATATGAACTTCTATGGAATTTATTGATACTGCTTTTAAAGCGTCATAAATTGCAAGTGAATAGTGAGAATAAGCACCGGGATTTATTATTATCCCGTCCATCTTACCATATGCACTGTGAATAGCATCCACTATTTCTCCCTCAATATTGCTCTGGAAAAATTCAACTTCAAGGTTTAATTCATCCGCTTTTTTCTTTATCATTTCATTTATTTTTTCCAAAGACATTTCTCCGTATATTTCCTTTTCTCTTATACCAAGCATATTAAGATTAGGCCCATTGATAACAAAAATTTTTTTCATCTATTTTACCAGCCTTTCATAACAGTTTTTCATATAAATTGCGTCTATTCCCTGCGTTCCTGCAGATTCACATATGATTACAGGTGTAAGATTTTTTTTATAAATAAGTTCGGCAAGAGGCTCAAACTGAGGACCGTATACATCATCTTCAAATGTTAGATGTTTAACTTCTCCGCCCTTATTTGAATACTCTATTTTAGAAAAATGAGAGTGAAATACTTTTAATCTGTCATACCCTAATTTATTTTCTATTTTGTCTAATATTTCTTCGTAGTCTTTTATTGTTTTAATCCCACCGAATGTACGGGAATTTAGATGCCCGAAATCTATTGTAGGGATAAAGGAATCATCAACAAGGCATAACTCTATAACTTCATCAAGTGTTCCAAGTTGATTTATTTTACCCATAGTTTCAGGGCAGATATGGATATCATTATACCCTTCATCTTTCGCTCTTAATATTGTTCTTTTTAAAGTATCTTTGGCAAGATGCAATGCTTCTTCTCTTGACATTTTAGAAGCCGAGCCACTATGCACAACAATTCTTTTTGCACCAAGAATTTTAGATATTCTCATACAGTCCATTATATACTCAATACTTTTATCTCTCTTTTCACTTTCAACACTGGATAAACTTATATAATACTGACTGTGAACGGATAAATATATATCATTGAAAACAGCCTTATCACACAATTCTTTAGCAGTTTTTTCAGAAATTTTAACGCCTTTATTACATTGATATTCATACGCATTAAGCCCTATTGATTTTAAATACTCAGGCATAGAAACTGATGATTTAAAACCTGCCTCACTAAACGCTAAAGGATTACCTCCAGGCCCGAATTTTATATTCATTTTAATTTTCCTCCAGTAAAAAAATATCAAGTATATTATATATAAATAACAGACAAATTTCAATATAAATTTATTTTATATAAAAAGCCAACCGTTCAGGTTGGCTCTTATAATTTTATGATGGTATTTGCTTTTTTGTTTCTTTCTTTATTATCTGAGGTTTTTCGCTCTTTAACGATGCTTTTTTAGTTACCAATACTTTTTCAATATTTTTAATAGATGGCACTTCAAACATAGTTTCCTGCATTATTTCTTCCATAATCGCTCTTAAACCTCTTGCCCCTGTGTTTCTCTTTATCGCTTCTTTTGCAATATTTTTAAGGGCTTCGTCTTCGAATTCAAGTTCTACACCGTCAAATTCAAAGAGTTTTTCATACTGTTTAACCAATGAATTTTTAGGCTCTTTTAATACTGAAATCAAGGCTTTTTCATCAAGATTATCAAGAGTAACTATAACAGGTACTCTTCCGCTGAATTCAGGGATAAGACCAAACTTGATTAAGTCCTGAGGCATAATATTTTTAAGTATATTATTAGTTTTATCGCTTTTTATGATAATATCAGAATTAAAACCTAATGTGCTTTTACCTGTTCTTTTTTCTATAATTTTTTCAATTCCGTCAAAAGCACCACCACATATAAATAAAATATTGGATGTATCAATCTGAATAAACTCCTGATGAGGATGTTTTCTTCCACCTTGAGGAGGAACTGATGCAACAGTGCCTTCCAAGATTTTTAAAAGTGCCTGTTGAACTCCCTCGCCACTGACATCTCGTGTTATAGAAGGGTTTTCGCTTTTTCTTGCAATTTTATCAATTTCATCTATATAGATAATACCTTTTTCAGCAAGTTCTACATCGTAATCAGCAGCCTGAATAAGTCTTAAAAGAATGTTTTCAACATCTTCTCCCACATATCCTGCTTCTGTTAATGTAGTAGCATCTGCAATAGCAAAAGGAACATTTAAAATTTTTGCCAAAGTCTGAGCAAGAAGTGTTTTACCACATCCTGTCGGCCCTAAAATCATTATATTGCTTTTTTGAATTTCAACATCATCATATTTTACTTTTGAGTTAATTCTTTTATAATGATTGTATACAGCAACTGATAATGCTTTTTTTGCTTCTTCCTGACCGATAACATACTGGTCAAGAATTTCTTTTATTTCTTTAGGCTTTAAAAGAGGACCGTTATCATCTGTATATTTTACGCCCTCGTCCATTTCCTCGAATACAATTTCGTTACAAAGTTCAATACATTCATTACAAATATTTGCATTCGGCCCTGCGATAATTTTATCAACCATATCTGATGTCTTACCGCAGAATGAACAACGGCTCAGTTCAACTTTATTTTTATCCATAAACACTCCTGTTAATTATCTTTTTTCTATTACTTTATCAACAATACCGTATTCCATGGCTTCATATGCAGACATAAAGTTATCTCTTTCAGTATCATTGCAGATAACATCATAAGGTTTGCCGGTATTGGCACTTAAAATTTCGTTTAAGTGTTTCTTCATTTTTATAATTCTTTCTGCATGAATCTGTATATCTGTTGCCTGACCCTGAGTGCCGCCTAACGGTTGATGAATCATTATTTCACTGTTTGGAAGAGCAAATCTCTTACCCTTTGCACCGCTTGAAAGTAAAAATGCACCCATACTTGCAGCCATACCTACACAAATAGTTGAAACATCAGGTTTGATATACTGCATAGTATCATATATAGCCATTCCTGCTGTGATAGAACCACCAGGACTGTTAATATAAAAACTGATATCTTTTTCAGGGTCTTCCCCTTCTAAAAACAATAATTGAGCAACTATTAAACTTGCAGTAACGTCGTTAACTTCCTCTGATAAAAATATAATTCTGTCTTTAAGCAAACGGGAATAAATATCGTATGATCTTTCTCCCCTGCTTGTTTGTTCAACAACATATGGTATTAATGCCATAATAATCGCCTCCATTTTTATTATAGTTATGAGGTTTAAAACATTACATTTTAAACCTCAATTAAAATTACTATTCAGCGTCTTTTTTTGTAGTTTTCTTAGTTGTAGTTTTTTTAGCAGCAGGTTTCTTTTCTTCGCCTTCGCCTTCTTCTTTTTCTAACACAACTGCATTTTTAACTATAAACTCAACTGTTTTTGACATCTTTAGGTCTTCCTTAATATCGTCAGGGTTGATAAACTGTTTGATTTTATCAACTTCCATATTATATGCTTCAGCCATTTTCTTAAATTCGGCTTCAACATCTTTATCTGAAACTTCAATTTTTTCTATTTTAGCAATTTCTGCTAAACCTAAAGACATTTTAACCTGACTTTCGGCTCTGTCTTTAAACTGGTTTTTAAATGATTCTTCATTTAAACCTGTATACTGAAGATATGTATTAAGTTCCATACCCTGAGTTTTTAATCTGTAAGCAAAGTCATTTGCTAAAGATTCGCATCTTTCTTCAATCATACAATCAGGAATTTCAACTTTAACTAAATCAGAAACCTGTTCCAATACTGCATTTTCAAATTCCTGTTTTGATCTTTGTTTTGCGCTTTCTGTAAGTTTTTTCTTGATATCTGCTTTTAATTCTTTAAGTGTATCAAATTCACTTACATCTTTTGCAAAATCATCATTTAACTCTGCGTATTCTTTATATGAGATTTTATTTATTTTAATTTTAAATGTAGCATTTTTGCCTTTTAAGTCTTCAGAGTGGTACTCTTTAGGGAACTTAACTTTAATTTCAGTTTCGCCTAATTTTGAACCGATAAGAGCATCTTCAAAGCCAGGGATAAACTGATTTGAACCGATAGTTAAATCAAAGCCTTCAGCTTTTCCGCCTTCAAATGCAACTCCGTCAACAAAGCCTTCATAATCGATGTTAACAATATCGCCTTTGTTAACTTCGCCATCTTCTTTTTCAATGATTCTAACTGTTTTTTCTTTTAGAGCATCGATTTCTTTATTTACATCACTTGCTTTTACAGTATACTCATTCTTCTCTGCTTTTATACCAATGTATCCATCAATTTTAACTTCAGGTTTAAGTGCTACTTTTGCAGTAAAAACAAAACCTTCTTCAACACTGATTGAAGTAATATCAATTTCAGGTTTAGATACGATATCTAATTTAGAATCGATAGCCGCTTCTTCGTATTTTGCAGGAATAATTTCGTTAACTGCATCTTCAAAAAGCACTTCAACTCCATAATACTTTTCAACCATTTTTCTTGGTGCTTTACCTTTTCTGAATCCAGGAATAGCAAAATACTTTTTATTTTTGTTAAAAGCAAAATCTAATCCGTTTTTAAATTCATCACTTGAAACAACTATTTCTAATGTTGCTTCCTTTTTGGTATTCTCTTTAATAGAATAGTTCATTTGTTTTTCCTCCCTAATATAACTCACTAATTAGTAATTATATCATATAAATTTAAAAATTTCCAGTATTTTATAAAATTTTTATCGGTGTAAAGTCAAGATAATCACTTGACACCAGTTTAAAATCAATTCCGTCTATATTTTCACAATATGCAAGATGATGAGAACGCGAATGAAGATGCCCGTAAAAACACTGCCTGATATTGTATTCTTTAAGAATATAATAAAAAAGATTGTTATTATACTTGCCTTCTTTTATAATAGGCGGATAGTGCATAAACACTAAAATATCTTCATACCCTGCTTTTTTTGCATCTAAAATAGATTTTTCAAGTCTTTGTGCTTCTCTGTTTTCTAATTTAACCGCTTCTTCGGTAGATGGTTTTTTAGTAATATCCACACCTTTTGTTCCGCATATTGCATAATTTTCATATGTATAAAAATTATTATGAAGCATTTTAATTGTTGAAATATTGTTTTCTTCAAAAAAATTATAAAGTTTATTTACTGTTAAAAACCAGAAATCGTGATTCCCTTTTGAAATAATTTTTTTACCGTTTAATTTATCAAGAAATTTAAAATCGCAGACCGAATCTTCAAGATATGTTTCCCAGGATATATCTCCTGGAATAACCACCAAATCATTTGATGTTACAACTTTGTTCCAATTAGTTTCAAGTTTACTTATATAATCTTTCCATGCTCCACCGAATACTTCCATAGATTTATTAGTATTAAGAGAAAGATGTAGGTCTGAAATAGAAAATAATGCCATTATAATTTTCCTCCGTAAAATAATAATATCAATGTGGAGTTTTTCTCTGTAAATTTAAAAATCAGAAAGGAAGTTTATTATGGAAAACAAAGTTTACTGTAAAGCAAGTCATTGTAAATACCACAACACAAAAGATGAATGTGAAGCATCAAAAATTATGGTAGGTAACCCTTCTGCTTGTACTTCAAGCGAAACTTGTTGCGATACTTTCGTTGCAAAAAATTAGTAAATGGTCGGCATTTATGCCGACTTACATACAAAGCGCATCTTTAACAGTCTGTTTCATATTTTCTTTTTCACATATATTTTTAAATCTGATTTCTTTATTTTTTAATTCTTTAAGTGATTTCGGCACAATAGTATTTGTTATAGATGACAAATCATCAAGTTTAATAAAATCATTCTTTAAAATGTCATACTCAGGGTTTATAGCCGATATAACACTGTTTAAAAACTTATAAGGACTTGCAGTTGATGCAATAACGCAAACTTTATCATCCCCTGTTTTTTCAACATATTCGTCATAAACTGCCTTGGCAACTGCTGTGTGAGTATCAATAAGATATCCGTACTTATCATAAGTATTTTTAATGGTTTGTAAAGTTTTTTCATCATCACAGTATCCACCATAAAAATTATCGCATACCTTTTTCTTCATATCGTCGGATATTTTATATACACCGTTTGTATTAAGGCTTTCCATATATTCTTTTATCAATTTATCATCCTGATTACTGATGTGATATAAAAGCCTTTCAAGATTACTTGAAATAAGTATATCCATTGATGGCGAACAAGTTAAATTAAATGCTCTGTTTTTATCATAAACACCGGTATTTATAAAATCTGTCAAAACATTATTTTCATTGGAAGCACATATAAGTTTATCAACAGGAAGCCCCATCATTTTTGCATAATATGCTGCCAATATGTTTCCAAAATTACCTGTTGGAACTACAACATTTATTTTATCGCCAAGTGAAATTTTATTATTCTTAAGTAAATCTATATATGATGAGAAATAATATACAACCTGAGGAACAAGTCTTCCGAAATTGATTGAATTTGCAGAAGAAAAAACAATATTGTTATTTAAAAGTTCTTCCTTAAATTCATTATCGGTAAATATTTTTTTAACACCTGTCTGAGCGTCATCAAAATTCCCTGTAACCCCGTTTACAAAAACATTATTTCCTTCCTGAGTTATCATCTGTAATTTCTGAATATCAGAAACCCCGTCTTTAGGATAGAAAACTATAATCTTTGTACCGTCAACATCTTTAAAGCCTTCTAATGCGGCTTTACCTGTATCGCCTGAGGTTGCAACAAGAATTGTTATAAGTTTATCTTCCCCTGTTTTTTTTGCAGAAGTAGTTAAAAGATAAGGAAGAATCTGAAGCGCAACATCTTTGAATGCGCATGTTGGCCCATGCCATAATTCAAGAAAATGAACACCGTCTTTTAGTTCATATAAAGGCACAGTGTTATCAGATTCAAATTTTTCCTTTGTATATGCACTTTCTATACAAAAATCAAGTTCTTCTTTTGTAAAATCAGTAAGATATTTCGATAAAACAAATTTTGCAATATCTACATATTTTTTATCTTTAAGGCTACCGATTTCTTCAAGGCTTACCTTTGGAAAACACTCAGGAACAAATAACCCTCCGTCTTCTGATAACCCTTGTTTAATAGCCTGACTTGATGAAATTTTTAAGTTGTTATTTCTTGTGCTTAAATATAACATATTATTCTCCTTCGGAGCATGAATGACAGTGTGAACAGCATCCGTTGCATCCGGTAATTTTTGATGTATCAAGCCCGTTTTTTTCATAGTAATCTAAAATGGCTGCTTTTATTGCTTCTTCTGCTAAAACTGAACAATGCACTTTAGGAGCAGGAAGACCGTCTAACGCTTCTATAACTGCTTTATTGGTTATTTCAAGCGCATCTTCAACCTTTTTGCCCTTTACAAGTTCGGTAGCCATACTGCTTGTTGCAATGGCTGCTCCGCAACCAAAAGTTTTAAATTTAACATCTTTGATAATGCCGTCTTCGATATCCATATATATTTTCATTATATCTCCGCATTTAGCATTACCAACTTCGCCAACACCGTCAGCATTTTCTATTTCTCCAACATTTCTCGGATTTGAAAAATGGTCCATTACTTTTTCGCTGTACATAATATTATTTCCTTTCTACATTTTCATATAAAGGAGACATTGCTCTAAGTCTTGCAACAATTTCCTTTAATTTTTCTATAATATAATAAACATCTTCTTTAGTGTTAAAATCTCCAAAAGTTATTCTTAAAGAACCGTGGGCAATCTCGTGAGGAAGCCCGATTGCAAGAAGAACGTGAGACGGATCAAGCGAACCTGATGTACACGCTGAACCGCTTGATGCACAAATGCCGACTAAATCTAAAGATAAAAGCAGGGCTTCCCCTTCTATGAATCTAAATGACATATTGGCATTGTTACAAAGCCTTTTAGTTCTATGACCATTAAGCCTTACATAAGGAATTTCTTTTAAAACAGTATCTATATATAAATCTCTTAATCCGGATATTTTTTTAACTTTATTATCTATATCAGAAACAGCCATTTCAATAGCCTTTCCAAAACCGACAATACCGGCAACATTTTCAGTACCTGCTCTTTTTCCCTTTTCCTGACCTCCGCCATGGATATAAGGAGAAAGTTTAATGCCTTTTTTTACATACAAGGCACCAACGCCTTTTGGCCCGTATATTTTATGAGCAGTTACACTCATTAAATCAATATTTAATTCTTTAACATCTATTTTTACATTACCCACTGCTTGTACAGCATCGGTATGAAAGAACACATTGTGTTTTTTTGCAATTTTGCCAATTTCTTTTATTGGCGAAATGGTGCCAATTTCATTATTAGCAAAAATTATTGTTATAAGAATTGTTTTATCTGTAATGGCATTTTCAAGATTATTTAAATCAATAAGCCCATCTTCGTCAACATCAAGATAAGTTACACTAAAACCTTCTTTTTCCAATGCTTCTAAAGTATGAAGAACAGCATGATGCTCAATTTTTGTAGTAATAATATGGTTACCCTTGTCTTTCATTGAGTATGCAATGCCTTTAATTGCCCAGTTATCTGCTTCCGATGCGCCTGAAGTAAAAATTATTTCTTTCGGATCTGCATTAAAAGAAGATGCAATTTTACATCTTGCATTTTCAATGGCAGTTTTCGATTTTGATGCAAACTGGTATATTGAAGACGGATTGCCATAATTATCGGTTAAATAAGGCATCATTTCTTCCAATACTTCAGTTTTTAATTTTGTTGTTGCTGCGTTATCAGCATATATAAATTTATTCATATTTTTACAAACCTTCTTAAAATTATTATACACTTATTATATAATACACTATTTTTTTCTATTTTACAACTGTTTATATATAAAATATTACTAAATATTTTTATATAATTTTATTAATTTTATACTAAAAAATGGCTTGAATGATATCTTAAACTGTTATATAATAAATTAAAATGCAGTATGAAAGGGTTTATTATGAAATTATATGACACTATTTGTGCAATTTCAACGCCTTTGGGCACAGGCGGAATATCTGTTATAAGAGTCAGTGGTGACAGAGCGTTTGAAATTTGCGAAAGAAATTTTAAATCAAAATCAGGTAAATCTATCTTAGATATGAATACACATACAATATCTTTTGGGTTTATACTGGATAAAGATTCACATATTATAGACGAAGTATTACTTTCTAAATTTATTGCTCCAAATTCTTTTACAGGGGAAAATGTTGTTGAGATCTCTTGTCACGGTGGTATGGCTGTTACTAAAATGATTTTAAAGGAACTTATAAAATCAGGGGCAAGAATGGCAGAAAACGGAGAGTTTACCAAAAGAGCATTTTTAAACGGCAAGGTAGATTTATCACAGGCAGAGGCAATTATTGATATTATAAATGCAAATGATGAATATAATGTATATTCAGGAGAAAATCAGTTAAAGGGTAAATTATCCGAAAAAATAAATATGATACGCCAGAATCTTATAGACGCTACTGCCAATATAATAGCAGTTATTGATTATCCTGAAGAAGATATTGATGAACTTACAACTTCCGAGATTATCACTTCTCTTTCACATGCAAAAAAAGATATAGACGATTTAATTAAAACATACGACACGGGTAAAATAATAAAAGAGGGCGCAAAAATAGTAATCTGCGGAAAACCAAATGTTGGAAAATCTTCCCTGCTTAATGCACTTTTAAAGGAAAACCGTGCTATTGTTACCGATATTGCAGGTACAACAAGAGATATATTGGAAGAATCAATTAATATTGACGGCTTAAAAGCAAGAATTATTGATACTGCAGGGTTAAGAGAAAGTGAAGATGTAGTTGAAAACATAGGCATTAAAAAGGCTCAGGAACAAATAAATGATGCTGATTTAATATTGTTTTTATTAGACAGCAGTGTTGAATTATCCGAGGAAGACATTAAAATTGCCAATGAAATCAAGGATAAAAATGTTTATGTTATAGTAAATAAAACTGATTTATTAAGTAAAATTGATATATCAGTTATTGAAAATATTTTAAATAATTCCAGATATACATTTATAAGTGCCAAAGAATTTACAGGTATAAATGAACTTACAGATACCATTAAATCTTCTATATTAAACGGAGAGATAAATATAAAAGAAAATCTTTATATTACTAACGAAAGGCATTTTGAAAAACTTACATTTGCAAATACTTTTATTGAAAAAGCAATATCAGATTTAAAATCAGGAATTTTCCCTGATATTGTATCAATAGAGATAGAAAATGCCATATCAAGTCTTGGAGAAATTACAGGGCTTACTGTGAGCGAAGAAATAATAAGTAATATATTTAAAAGATTTTGCTTAGGTAAATAAAACATAAAAAACCGTAATACAGATTAAGTATTACGGTTTTTTAACTATTAAGAATCAATCTTAAATACCATTCTTAATATTTTATTTAAAAATTTCTTCGGTTTATATACTACAATTTTCATACTACCCTTCCCTCCTGATTACATGCTAACAATTTTTAAAAATTAAAAAGCCTATGTAAATAACAATTAAGGTTAGTATTACGATTAAAAATTCCATAGGCAGAATAAAACTTATTATAAGGCCGAACCCAAATATCATAAGTATTATTCCCATTCCTCTATTCCAGCAATTTCGCATACACATACACCTTTTCTCGTTATTTCTATTATATTAT